>JAOTWK010000050.1 GCA_029862935.1 Gemmatimonadota bacterium
ACCTTCGTATCCGAGGACGGCGGCGACGAGATAGTGATGGACACCCTCCACGTTGAAGGGGATGACGCCGACCCGCTCGCTGCTTCGACCCGGGTCCGCCTCGCCGAAGATACGGACGCCCGGTATGCGCTGTAGGCGCTCGAGACAGTACGCCGTGAGCTGTGCCTCATGCTCGGCCACGCGCTCCATCCCCACCTCCATGAGCACCTGCGCTGCCTTGGCCATGGCCATCGCCCCGATGACATTGGGGCTCCCAGCCTCGTCGCGGTCAGGCATGCCCGCCCAATGGACCTCATCGAGCGTCACGACATCCACGGTGCCCCCACCGGGATATTCCGGTCCGTCAGCGAGGAAGAACTCCTTGGGGCCGATGAGCGCCCCCGTCCCAAAGGGGGCGTACATCTTGTGCGCCGCCAGCGTAACGAAGTCGAGATGCTCGGGATCGTCGTCCGCCTTCATGTCGACCCGACGGTGGGGAGCCAACTGCGCCGCGTCCACCATGATCTTCGCGCCCACCTCGTGGGTCTTGCGGGCCAGGCGGTGAACCGGTTGCAGGTAGCCGCTCACGTTGGAGGCAGCCGTGACCGCCACCAGCGCGATCTTGCCGCGGTGCCGCTTCAGTTGCCGATCGAAGTCGTCCTCATCGAGACGTCCGTCCGGTGTCGCACCGACGTACACCACCCGAGCCTGTGCGCGCCACGGCAGATCGTTGGAGTGGTGCTCCATAATCGTCGTGATGACGACGGCGTCGGCATCACGTGGCAAACGGTATGCAAGCTTGTTGATGGCTTCCGTCGTGTTCTTCCCGAAAATGACAGTGTTGGTGTCGAGATCGGCGTTGACGAACCGTCCGACGGCGTCGTGCGCCTGTTCATACACCATCGTGCTGAGCCGCGACTTGAACCCGGAGCCCCGATGGACACTGGAGTAGTAGGGAAGGAACTCCTCTATGGCGAGGGCCACGTCGCGGAACGACGGGGTCGTCGCAGCATTGTCGAGGTTGACGTATGTGACCATCCGTCCGTCGAGCAGCGGGGTCTCGCGATCGAGGCCGACGATGCGACGACGAAAGTCCACGTCCGGCGTGGTCGCGTGGGCGCTGCTCACGCCGCCCCCCGAACCGATGCAGGAGCTTCGGCCGGTTCGAGGCGCACGGGACACACCTTGAGCTCGGCGGTGTGCGTCACGGGATCGTAGCCGCCGCCAGTGAGCACATTGATTGGAGTATCGTTGAACGAGAAGCTCGCGAAGACGGTGCCCTGTGGTGAGCGATTCGTCGCTTTCACCTTGATCAGTACGCAGCCGCGGCGACTGTGCATTCGAGCCCAGCCACCATTCGTGAGCCCCCAGGTGGCGACGTCGGACGGATGCACTTCCAGCGTCTCCTCAGGCAACAGGTAGTCGATACCTGCGGAGCGTCCCGTCTGGGTGCGTGTGTGATAGGACTGCAACCGTCGCCCGGTCGTGAGCCACACGGGGTACTCTTCGTCCACGGTCTCCGCCGGATCGCGGTAGGTGATGACACTGAAGATCCCGCGGCCATTCAAGAATTCACCCTGGTGTAGCCGCGGCGTGCCAGGATGCTTCTTGTGCGGCACCGGCCATTGGTATTCGCCGTGTTCGATGCGGTCCCAGTCGAGGCCCGCGTAGATGGGCGAGACGCTGCACAACTCGTTGAAGACCTCTTTGGCCGAGGGGAAGTCGAACCCTGCAAATCCCAGCCGCTGTGCGATCTGGCAGACGATCCACCAATCGGGTCGCGCGTCGCCTGCCGGCGGCACAGCGGCACGAAGACGCTGCACGCGCCGTTCGGTATTGGCGCAAACACCGTCGGTCTCACCCCAGGCCGTTGCCGGGAGCACGACATCGGCGAGTTGTGCCGTTTCCGTGAGGAAGAGGTCGATCACGACCAAGTGATCGAGGCTCTTGAGGGCGTGCTCGCAGTGCTGGCGGTCCGGATCGGTCACGACCGTATTCTCGCCGTCGATCAGCATTGCACGGATCTTGTCCCCGCACAGCTCGAGGGCGGTGACCTTCGTCATGCCCTTCTCGAGATCGACCTTTTGACCGTAGAGCTTCTCGAACTTGGCTTGGTTGGCCGGATCGGTGACGGCTTGAAACCCGGGGTAGTTGTTAGGCAGCGCTCCACAGTCACCGGCGCCTTGGATGTTGTTTTGGCCGCGCATCGGATTGATGCCGGTGCCCTCACGCCCTATGTGCCCCGTCATGAGCGCCAGGTTGCAGAGACTCTGCACGTTCTCCACGCCGCAGATATGTTCGGTGACGCCAAGTGTGTAGTAGATCGCGCCACGATCGGCACGACCGTACCACAGGGCGGCCGTCTCGATGTCCTTGGCCGGTACACCCGTGATGCTTTCGGCCCACTCGGGTGGGAAAGCTCTCACGTGCTCGAGGAAGGCTTCACCCTCGGTGGTCCGGTTGGCAGTGAACTGCTCGTTCACCAGCCCCTCGCGGGCGATGACGTGGGCCATCGCCAGCAACAACGCAGCATCCGAGCCCACGCGGATCGGCAAGTAGAGATTCGCGATATCCGCGAGGCCGATCCGCCGCGGATCGGCGACGATCATCTTCGCCCCCTTGGCGAGCGCACGCTTGATGCGGGTCGCCGCGACAGGGTGGCACTCGGTCATGTTGGTGCCAATGCAAAAGATGACATCGGGTTTTTCCATGTCGGCCAGCGGGTTCGACATGGCGCCGCGTCCGATCGTGGCTGCCAGACCGGCAACCGTCGGAGCGTGTCACGCACGGCTACAGTTGTCGATCTGGTTGATTCCCCACCCCGCCCGCACGAGTTTTTGCATGGCGTAGGCTGCCTCGTTCGGTGCGCGACCTGAGGCCACCGCGTACACGGCGTGACGCCCATGCTCTTCGACCGCGCGTGCGAGACCCGCGGCGGCCCGATCGAGTGCCGTGTCCCAATCGGCGTCGTGCAACTCGCCGTCGTCCCCACGGACGAGTGGCGTGGTGAGACGATCGGGATGCTGAACGAAATCCCAAGCGAACTGCCCTTTGATGCACAGCGCCCCTTCGTTCGCAGGGCCGTCCATCGCCGGCTGAATGCCCACCATGCGCTCGCCCTTGGTCAGTACATCGACCGAGCACCCCACGCCGCAGTACGGGCAGATCGTTCGCGTCTTCTCGATCTCCCCGGCTGCGTCGGCGTACCGCAGGGCCTTGCGATCGGCCAGGGCTCCGGTCGGACAGGTCTGGACACACTGACCGCAGAAGGTGCATGCCGAGTCCTTGAGGAGCCCTTCGAATTCGGTGGTGATCTGCGTCTCGAAACCGCGGTTCATCACACTAATGGCGTAGTCGCCCTCTTGTTCCGCGCACACGCGGACACAACGATAGCAGGAGATGCAGAGGTCGTAATCGCGGAGGATGAACGGATTCGGGTCGTCGGATCGCGACCGTCCAGATCGCTTGCCGGCAAAACGGCCGGTCCGTGCGTCGTAGCGGTCGAGCAGCGCGGTGAGCTCTTGCGAGGCGTATCCGCGGAGCGGATCGACATCGAGTTCACGATTCTCGGACGCGACCATCTCGAGGAGCGTCGTGCGGTGCTTCTCGATCGCTGGAGCCTTGGTGCGGACGGCCATCCCCGCCGTCGCCTTGGTCGTACACGACGCAACCGGGAGTCGTGATCCCTCGACCTCTACCACGCACAGGCGGCATCCGCCGAACGACTCCAATCGCTCGTCGTAGCACAGTGTCGGGATGGAGCTCCCGTGGCGCCGCGCCACGTCGTAGATGGTCTCGCCGGGTGTGAACGTGACGTTCTTCCCATCCAAGATCATGGTGGATGGCGCGGCGTCGTTCCGCGATTGAATCATGGCTGCACCTCGCGAGCTCGGGCGTTCGCCATCGTCTGAACGTGTTGTGCGACGCGATCCGGGAAATAGCGCATGAGACTCCCTGTGATGAGCGGTGCCGCAAGTCCCAGTCCGCAGGCACTCACCGCTTTCATGGTCTGACCCAAATCGTTTACTTCGTCCAGCCACGCGGTCAGATCCGTCGGTCCGGCCTCGCCCGCGAGCCGCTCGGTGAGCCGTTGGGTCCCGATGCGACACGGAAAACACTTACCACACGACTCGTGTGCAAAGAACTCCATCGCGTCATGTGCGACGGCGACCATGTCACGGCTGTCATCAAATACCATAACGCCACCGGCGCCCAGGAAGGATCCCTTGGCTCGGATGCTAGGCTCGTCGAGGGTTACGTCCAATCCATCGCCGGCCAGGAAGCCACCCGACAGTCCCGCCATCGTGACGGCCCGGATCTGACGGCCGGGCAGCGGGCCACCTGCCCAATTGTAGAGCAGTGTCTTGAGCGGTAGTCCCATCGGCACTTCGTAGTTCCCGGGATGTCGAATGTCGCCTGAGAGACTGATGATCTTGGTGCCTGCCTGACCGTTCAGGCCGAGGCTGCCATACCACTTCCCACCACGCCGAATGATCTGTGCGGCGGCAGCGAGCGTCTCCACATTGTTCACAACCGTCGGCAGGTTCTCATAGCCATGGGTCACGGGGTATGGCGGACGATTGCGTGGGAATGGGTGCTTCCCCTCGAGACTGTTGAGCAGAGAAGTCTCCTCTCCGCATATGTACGCCCCGGCGCCGCGCCGCAGGTAGAGCTGAAAAGCGAAGTCGGTGCCGAGAATGCTCCCACCCAGGAGGCCAGCCTCTTCCGCCTCATGAATGGCGTGCTCGAGTACGTGAAACGTGTCCGGATACTCGTACCGCAAGTAGATGAAGCCACGAGTAGCTCCCGTGGCGTAGGCCGCCAAGGCCATGCCTTCGATGACGGCGTGGGGATCGTGGTCGAGGATCGCGCGGTCCTTGAAGCATCCGGGCTCACCCTCATCGGCATTGCAGACGATGGTCTTGGGGCGGGCCGCCGCTTCCGCCACCGCTTTCCACTTGACGCCCGTCGGGAAGCCAGCGCCGCCACGGCCCGCCAATCCGTTTTCCGCAACGAGGTGAACCACCTCGGCCGGCTGCATGTCCGTGACCGCCCGCGTCAATGCCTCATATCCGCCGGTGCGACGATAACCCTCCAGTTTCGATCGACCAGGCTCGCGAATTGCCGAGAATACACACTCCTCGTGCTCTGCCGGGTTGGGTGGTGGCAGCGGTGACCGACGTGCCTCGAGTGTGTCCGGGCTGGTGCCGGCCAGCGCCTGTCCGTGTTGGAGTACGGGAATGGGGTCATCGCAGCGACCCGCGCACGGCATCGGCGTCGCTCCGTCTTGCTCGAAAGCGGCGAGAAGCTCCATTGCGCCGTATCGTCGGCAGATCGGTCCGGTGCAAATGCGTAACGCGTTCGTGCGTGTCGGATCACGGTTGAAATGGTGATAGAACGTGACGTCGCCGAAGAGCTCAGCGATGGGGACTTTGAGACCGAGCGCCACCGCTCCGAGCGCCTCGTCCGAGAGATAGCCGTCTCGGTCGTGGAATGCATGCAGGAGCGGAAGCAACGGCGCCGGCTCATGGCGCCATCGGGTAATCAGTTCCTGATTGGTCGGGCTGGTCATGACGGTTCGACTCTTCCACAGAAGCTAGCGTTATCGGACGCCGCCGCCAAAAGACGAGGGGGCACGAGCCGCCTAGCCACTCAGCCTCGCACTCCCTGCGTAGACGTTGAATGTGTCGCCACGTGCGAACCCGATGAGCAGGGTCCCGAGGGATTCAGCGAGTTCCACGGCCAGCGACGATGGTGCGGACACACCTACAATGGCCCCGATACCAGCGACCGCGGCCTTCTGCACGATCTCGAAGCTTTGGCGCCCAGACACGACGAGCACGCAGGGAGGAAGGGGCCAACGGAGCTTTGCTGCGACTCCGATTGCTTTGTCGACGGCATTGTGGCGACCGACGTCCTCGCGGACCGCCAAAGCCTTCCCCTTGAGATCGAACAGTCCGGCGGCATGGAGGCCTCCCGTCTCATCGAAGGTCGGTTGGCGCGTGCGAAGCGCCTGTGTGAGTTCGGTGAGCACGGACGGAGTGACGGTGAACTCCGGTGCCGGTCGCGCGACCAGTTGCACGGCTTCAATCGAGGCCTTGCCGCACACCCCGCAGGAACTGGACACGAACATGTTGCGGCGAAAACGCTCTGGGTCGAGCTCCACGCCGGGTGTCAAGTACGTCCTGACCCGCGAGTCATCCAGATGCTCGATGTGATCGAGTTCGTCCGGGGTCAGCAAGATCCCCTCTGTTAGGAGGAACCCTGTGACGAGATCCGCGTCGTCACCCGGTGTGCGCATGACGACGGCGATGGGCGTGTCGCCCAATCGAATCTCCAACGGATCTTCGGCGGCGACGACGTCGTCGGTGCGAGCGATGCCCGAGCCGTCGTGCCGGACGACCTTCACGCGATGGGTCTTGTCGATCACGGGGACTCCTCCGAACGTGGATAGTGTGACGCGTCCGACACCGGGTCAAGCACTTGGCCTTGGGGCAACGAGGGAGATACATTGGCCCCACCAAGGGAGTGTCCGGAACGCCCCGTTCGGCCTGGAGGTCTCATGGTTGCAACGCCATCGACGATGCTGCCCCTCGGAACCGAGATCCCCGACTTCAGCCTGCCCAACGCGATCGACGGGTTGGCGATCGCACCGGGGGAGTATCGAGGCTCAGTCGCACTCGTGGTCATGTTCATCTGCAACCACTGTCCATTCGTCAAGCATGTGCTGCCTGAGCTGGGGAGGCTGTCACGTGACTACCTCCCTCAGCGCATCGCGTTCCTTGCAATCAACTCCAACGATATCGAGACGCATCCGGCCGACAGCCCCGAACGCATGCGCGAACTGGTGGCCACGGAGGGATGGACGTTCCCATTTCTGTTCGACGAGTCGCAGGAGACCGCGAAGGCCTTTAAGGCCGCCTGCACTCCGGACTTCTATGTCTTCGACGGAGATCAGAGGTTGGTCTATCGTGGCCAGCTGGACGGAAGCCGTCCGAAGAACGACATCCCGGTGACCGGGGCGGATCTCCGCAATTGTCTGGATGCGATCGTTGCCGGAAAAAGCGTTCCGGCCGAGCAGCAACCCAGCCTCGGCTGCAACATCAAGTGGAAGCCAGGCAATGCACCGCAGTACTTCCCGCCCGGGAAGTAGTCTGACGGCCGACTACTAGGTGCCGCCCTCCAGGAAGTCCCACACCAAGTACGCCATCGCCTTGATGCCGATTGGCACGGCGCCGTCATCGGCCTGGAAGGTTGACGTGTGGTGGTTCCCGGAGGACGTGCCCTCCTTCTGGGTACCGAGTCGGTAGTAGAAGCCGGGGACCTGGTTTGCAAAGTACGAGAAGTCTTCCGCAACCGTCGCTGGTTCCAAGAGCAGGACGTTGTCGGCGCCGACGGTACGCTCGAGGCTCGCGAGCATACGTGCGGTGAGCGCACGGTCGTTGACCGTTACGGGGATACCCTTCTCATAGTCGAGTTCGTAGGACCCTCTTCCGGCTGCGGTGACGCCGGCGAGGATCTCATGCATGCGCTGCTCGACGAGATCCTGTGCGTCCTTCGAGTACGTGCGGACGGTGCCTTGGAGCTCGACCTCGTCGGGAATGATGTTCCAGCGAGTCCCACCGTGGATCCGCCCGACCGTGACGACACCGGGCTCCATCGGAGAAAGGTTACGCGAGCGGATCGTCTGGAGAGCCGTGATCACGTGTGCCGCAATGACCACCGGATCGGCACTCAAGTGGGGTGATGCGCCGTGGGCACCTTGGCCGGTAACTGTAATCGTGAACTGGTCGGCGGCGGCAAGTGCGGGCCCCGGGGTGTAGCCAATGGTTCCGACCGGCATGTTCCACATGGTGTGCAGGCCGAAGATCGCTGCAGGACGCGGATCTTCCAGCACGCCCTCCTGCACCATGAGCGCCGCCCCCCCCTCCTCCCCTGGCGGTGGTCCCTCCTCTGCCGGCTGGAAAATGAATTTCACCGTGCCAGGGAGATCGTCCCGGAGTGCCGCCAGCACCTCTGCAAGTCCAAGCTGCACCGCCATGTGGATGTCGTGGCCGCACGCGTGCGAGACCCCGACCTCTTGACCGAGGTACGTGGCCTGCGCCGTCGACTTGAACGCGAAAGGCGTGTCTTCCGTGACGGGAAGCGCATCCATGTCGGCGCGGACCGCGACGACAGGACCCGGTCGGCCTCCCCGGAGGATTCCAACGACACCGGTGTGTGCGACGTCCGTATCGACGATGTCGAATTGCAGCCGCCGCAGCCACTCCGCAATCAGGTGAGCCGTGGCAAACTCACGGTTCCCCAGTTCCGGGTTCTGATGCAAGTGGTGTCGGACGTCCACGACCGACGCCGTGACCCGCTCGATCTCCGCATCGATGCGGCTGTATTGCGCGACGGCGGGGACCGTGCAGAGAGAGACGCTCAAGAAGAGGAGAAACAATTGTCGATTCATGTGGTAGTGCCTGTTGAAAGCTCGGGATCACGGCGGACAGCTGGGCAATTGTAGACTGGAACCAACCGCTGACGCTAGACTTCACCTGACAATAGCGCAAGGAAGACACCGTGACACGGCAGGGCTTGTTCTTACTCGGCGCGATGTTGACGGCGTGCACCTTCGGGGGCGGCGACCCGCCAGCTGAACTGATGGAAGGCGATCGCGACTTGGCGGAGCGTGGCGTCGACGGCTGGGTGTCGTATTAGACTGGTCATGCGTGGCGCTCAGGGGCAGTTCGGGGCGATCCGGTTCCCACAGATTGCCTGGCGCGCGGTGTTGCTAGGGCTCACCGTCTCTTCGGTATCTCGCGCCCAAGCCCAAGTCGTGCGCGGTGAAGTGATCGATTCTCTGGCGGCTCGCCCCGTCTCCGCTGCGATCGTCGTGCTTGTGGATTCGGCGGATCAGGAACGGGCGCGGGCGCTCACCGACGCTGCAGGACGTTTTGCGATCAAGGCTGACACCCCGGGTCGCTATCGTCTGCGAACGCTCGTGGTCGGATACCGTCGGTGGGAATCGGGGTTCATCGCGCTCGAGCGTGGTCAAAGCGTGGAGCGTCGAATCACGTTGGGGTTGGTACCCGTCGCGCTTCCCGTGCTGACCGTAGAAGCCGAACGAACGTGTGTCGTTCGACCGGAAGCAGGATTGGCCGCGGCCGCCCTGTGGGAAGAGGTCAGAAAGACGTTGGGGGTGACCCAACTGACCCTCGATCGACGGCGATATCGCTTTGCAACGGTGGTCCACACCACCGAATTCGACCGAAATCGTGCACTGCAGTCGGAGTCCAGTCAGCGCGATCTCGATTACACGGCCTTCGGGTTCGGGAGTCTCGACGCCGCAGAGCTCAGGGACCGGGGATTCGTACGGAACGACGCCGGCGGACCAATCTACTATGGGCCTGACGCGCGGCTCCTGGTGTCGGATGTGTTCCTCGATGGGCATTGCTTTCGCGTGGAACGCACTCGACAGCCAGGCGTCATCGGCCTCGCGTTCGAGCCGGTAGGTGACCAATCGAAGCCGGATATCGAGGGGGCACTCTGGCTCGACTCGGCCACGGTTTCACTCGTGGGACTCGAGTGGCGCTATACGGCTCAACCTCGCTGGGCGCGGGATGGGGACCCCGGAGGGTCGATGGAGTTCGCGCAGCTTCCCAATGGCGCCTGGTTTGTGCGTCGCTGGACATTGCGGGCACCCATTGCGCGCGTGATCGCCGGGCGCGCAGACACGTTGTTGCACGGCACGAAAGTGCGCGAAGGACTCGTTGTCGAAGTGTTGACGGCGGGAGGTGACGTGGTGGTGCGGTTCGACTCGGCAGGTGCTGTTCTCAGACAGCGTCACTAGCCCTGTTGGTCCATGAACCACCGCACGGTCCGGCCAAACGCTTGGGTGGGCGGGGTTGTCGGACGCCAGTCTAACTCATGTGTGGCGCGTGCGGAGGTGTAGGGGTTGTCACGCGCCATGAATTGGCCACTCGACGATCCCACGCCTGTGTAGCGTCCCGGTCGTACCAGCCGATGCGCCCAATGCCATGCGGTCCCAGCCATCGTCGCTGCCCGCACGGGGACGCGAACCTCTCGCAGTCGCCGACCGGTGACCTCCCCGACGATGCGGTAAAACTCCTGCTGGGTGAGGCCGCCATCGTTGGCAGTGTTGAACGGCCCCGTGATGTGGGGCCGATCGAGCGCTGACATCAACGCGTCAATCACGTTTCCTATGTAGACCATCGCCAGCTGATTGTGCCCCGACCCTACCACAGGCGCGACACCGAAGCGGAGGAGACCAAGAAGTCGCGAGAGAAAGAGTCGCTCGCGCTCACCGTAGATCACGCACGGTCTCAGTGCCACGGCCGATGCGTCGTGAGCGCCCGCGACTTCCCACAGCACCTGCTCGGCCTCCCGCTTCGAGCGCGCGTAGAAGTCGGCTGGTGCAATTGTTCCGAATGGTGCATCCTCTCCGACCTCGTCGGTCCCGTCGGTGCCAGGCTGCCGACCGTAGACGGCCACGGACGAAATGTGCACAAGGCGGGCACCGAGCCGTGCTGCGGTCTCGGCGGCAAGCCGGGTGCCCTCCACATTGACGCTTCGATAGACATCCCATTTGGTGGGTGTCGTGACGAGTGCCGCGGCATGAATGATGGCCTCGCTGCGTTCAGCCGCGTTCCAGCTCACACGGTCTTCTACGGATCCCCGTGTGGGATCGGCGCCCAGCGTCCGGACGAAGTCAGCACCCTGCCGGGAGCGCACGAGGGCACGGACCTCGTGGCCAGTAGTGGTAAGCCGTTCGATCGCGTGGCTGCCGACGAGCCCTGTCCCACCAGTGACGAACACCCTCATAGGGCGAGAAGGATAGCGCGCGTGCCCAGCACGCCACACAGGGCCACGACGAGACCCCCGAGAACGTTCCCACGCCACGTGTTGACGTGCCGTCCCAGACGCCGCCGATCGTTCATTGCAACGAGCAGGACGAGTGCTACGATCGGCAGTACGAGGCCGTTGACGACTTGGGCCACCAGAATGAGTGGCACGGGACGTACACTGAGGAGGGCAGCCGCACTCCCAATGCCTACACATCCGATCCACACCACCCGCGCCAGTGGCCGTCGCGTGTTGCGGTCGCGGCCGAGCGTGTCGAGGACGGTGTATGCGGCTGCAAGCGGCGCGGTGATCGCCGATGACACGCCGGCTGCGGCGTAGCCGAGGGCGAAGGCGTGGCTCGCCCAGGACCCAAGCAGAGGTTGCAGTTGAGCAGCCATGTCGGATGCCGATTGCACGTCGGCGCCATTCAACGCCGCAGCGGCGGTCACGACGACGGCTCCCGACACGAGGCCGCCGAGTCCAATCGCGACCACGAGATCCAGGCGAACGGCGCCCAAGTCCGCGACACTCGACCAACGCTCCCGTACGGCCGCAGCGTGGAGGAAGAGGTTGTAGGGAACGATGGTGGTTCCGACCAACGCCAGAGCGGTGAACTCACTCGCTGGAGGAAGACCCGGAGTGACCACTGCCTTGATGAGCTTGCCGATGTTGGGCGCAACGAGAACGGCGGTGGCGAGAAACACCACGCCCATGACTGCGACACACCCGGCGAGCACTCGCTCGAGCAGTTGGTAACGCCCCGTCCACAAAAGCAGACCCGCGATCGCAGTGCCGATGCCGATCCATCCCCGCAGTGGAATGCCCGTTATCGATTCGAGTCCTAACGCGGCGCCCGTGAGGTTGCCGGCTTCGTAGGCTGCCGCGCCGCTCACGACGGCGAAGGCGGCGAGTGCTGCGAGACCAACGCCAAGCCATCGGGGGCCACCGACGTTGCGGAGAGCCTGGCCCAGTCCGGCATCCGTCACCAGTCCGAGGCGCGCACTCATTTCCTGCAACACGATCGTGGCGACCGTGGCGAAGGCGAGAGCCCACAGGAGCGTCACCCCGTGCCGGGCGCCAGCCAACGTGGCTGTGGTGACCGTACCAGGTCCGATGAACGCGGCCGCAATGATCACACCCGGTCCGATGCCGCGCCACGTTCGCGTCACGGGAGATCAAATGGGAGGTCGCGGATCGTTGCGGATCTGCCGAGTGCGGCAACGTGTGTGCCCGGGTCGACTTCACGCCGAACGAGACCCAGACCAATCCACGCCTCCAGAGGAGCGAGCCACACGACGGTGGTGACGTGCCCAACTGCGGTGTCCCCGAGGAAGATGGTGGTGTCGCGCGCATCGGGTGGCTCGTCCCACACGAGACCGAGCACCCGTCGATTCACGTGACCGCGGAAGTGGACTCGTGCCACGGTTTCCTGCCCGGTGAAGCATCCCTTGGAGTACGACACGCCGTCGATTTCGTCGAACCGCACTTCCTGCGGGAGCGTCTTGTCACCGATTTCCGATCCCAAGCTGGGCCACCCGGCCAGCACCCTCGCGAGCTCCAAGGTGGCCACCGATCCTGCCATGACCCCACCCGCCTCCAACAGGGTCAGGAGCTCCTCCGTGGTCTCCCGCGGCACGGTGAGCTGAAAGACAAACGGAGCGTCCCGAGGTGATCGCGCACAGGTATACATGATGCTGCCCAGCGTCGACTGGGTCACGCGGCCAGGGGCGGGTACCACGATGTCCGTGCGTTCCAGACGCTCGACCGCCGCCGGACCGACGATGCGCAGTGTCGTGAGCTCTGCAGATCGATCCGTCATGCGCGCAAGGCGCGGCGGAAGTGAGCGCTGGAACACCTCGACGAGTGGCCCGCGCCCAGCGGAGGGGACCGACAAGTGGACGTCGCTCGCGATGCGGGCACTCCAGAGATCCGTGACGATCATGCCCTTCGGAGTGAGGACTGCCCCGTAGACGAACCCGTTTGCCCCTGGAGCCTCGATGTCGTTCGTCAGTACGCCCTGGAGGCACGTGATGGTGCCTGAGCCGGAGACCGAGAGTGCGGCGACGTCGGTCACGGTGGCAACCGCCCCACTCATGACGGCCTCGGCCTCGACTGGGTTGAGATCGTTCGGCGCCAACCGGCGGAGGGGACGGTCGGGCGAGGTGTCAGCGGTCATAGTACCCAGCGCGCTGATATGATGCGTCCAACAGTTCCACAGGGTGAACGACGGGGATCGTAACCCCAACCGCCCTCAGGCCCGCGCCGATCTGCATGATGCATCCGGGGTTCCCGGTTGCGACCACATCGGGCCGCGCTTGTTCGAGGGCGGCGATCTTCCGGTCGAGCACGGCCCCCGAGATTTCCGGTTGTGAGAACGTGAAGCTCCCTGCACTGCCGCAGCACAGCTCGGCCTCCTCGTGTGAGACGAACTCTACTCCGTCGATCGCGGCGAGTAGATCGAGTGGCTCCCGGGAAATTCCTTGCGCGTGGAGCAGGTGACAAGGTGGATCGTACGCGACGCGCACACCGGGCAACGTGCCCCGCCGGAGACCGACAGCAGCCAAGACTTCACTGACATCTTT
>JAOTWK010000511.1 GCA_029862935.1 Gemmatimonadota bacterium
CGTCAGAATGAAGACCGTGTTCGCCGGCGGCTCCTCCAGCAGCTTGAGCAGGGCGTTGGCGGCCTCCGGACTCGCCTCCTGTGACACCAACCGCTCCGCGTCGCCCACGATGAACACCTTCCGGCGACCCTCCACCGGGGTCAGGGACGCGCGCCGGGCGATGAGCCGGGCAACCGCCACCCCGTGGCTGGCCATGCCGTCCGGCGGCCCGTAGAGCGGTGTCTTCCGCCGCTCGTCCACGGCCTGGGCCACCAACTGCGCCGCTTCTTCCACCTGCCGGTCGTGGTCCGCCGCCTTGGGGCGGAGGATCGGGACCATCCAGTGGAGGTCGACGTGCCCCAGCCGGGTCACCAGCTGGCACTGCCGACAGACGCCGCACGGCTCCTCATCCGGCTGTTCGCAGAACATCAGCTGCGCGAGCCAGAGCGCCAGGCGCTGCTTGCCGACCCCCTTGGGTCCGCTCACCAGGAGCACTTGGGGCAGGCGGCCCTGGGCGTGTGCCCGGGCCAGCCTCCGTCGGGCCTCGTGGTGGCCGACCAGGTGGTGTAATGTCATGGCTACGAAGCTAAAATCGGGCCACGATAATGGTAGGGTTGGTTTTGTAACATCTTTTTCCACAACATGTTACGTTGGCGGCCCGGTGCAAGAGTTGTCACTGGTGTGGCCGATTGCAGGCAGGACAATATAAGTGAATATTCACTTTTTTTCCATTTATGCCCCTCTCGGAAGGCCTGCGGTCCGAACAGCTCTTAATGTCTTAATAATGTTACGATAGTGGCGTTATTGCACCGTGCGAGGCTGTCCCGATGGCCGGCATCCGGGTCCGGAGGGCGATCGCCATGTGGACGGCGAGGATAAGGTGGATTGACAGTGGAAGACGGCGTGGATGGTGTGGAGAACGGGCGGTCCTCTGAATGTGCTGAGAGTGGCCGCGATTGTGCTTGACCGCCGCATGGGCGGGGATTATCCTCCCGAACGCGATCCCGAGTAGCTCAGCTGGTAGAGCAGGTGACTGTTAATCACCGGGTCGGGGGTTCGAGTCCCTCCTCGGGAGCTGAAAGAAGCCGGGCTTTGGCCCGGCTTCTTTTGTGCTCCCAAGGAGGGCCTTCGTCAACGCCGGCGCTGTGCGCCGGCTTATGATCGAGTCCCATAATTCCTAGGCCTTAGTTCATCCGTTCTGAGTCTGGCACCCCTTCTTTGGGGGTGGTGGTTGGAGGGAGTGTTGTGCTGGCCGCTTCTTTGTTCGGCTGTGGCTCCTCCACGGCCCCCGAGTCTGACCTTGGCCCCTGTCTGCACGCGGACTCAGTCCAGGTGTGGCTTGGCTCTATTGTGGGCGGCCGTACTGCATCCCGAAAGGGAACGCAAAGTGAGGTGGCCCAAGTTCCTCCGCAGATAAGCGGACCCGATCTGAGGAGGGATCGGCGCCGGCGCCTTCGGGTCACTGCAGAGTACAAATAGCTATGAAACTCCTGTTACGTCTTTCACTGTTGCTTCTCCTCTGCTGGCCTGTCGGATGCAGGTCAGTGGGGGGTGACGGCGGGGTTGTCCTGACGTTCCTCGACGTGGGCCAAGGCGACGCCATAGCCGTTCAGTCACCTGAGGGCAACGTCGCACTCATCGACGCAGGAAACGACGCCGAAATCGTGCCCCTGCTTCAGGCCATGCAGATTCACGCCGTCGATCTCGTCATCGCGTCTCATCTGGATTTCGATCACATCGGTGGTATTGCATCCGTGATTCGGACGTTTCCAGTCCAACACTACATGGACAATGGGGTGCGTGGTCAGTCGGGCTCCTATCAAGACTTGATGTGGACGCTACAGCAAGCGGAGGTTGGCTACTTGCCGGCCGTGCGGCAGACCATACAACTCGGGAGTGTGAGCCTAACCATCCTACCACCTCCGGGCTGGAACCGCACTTCGAACGACGAATCGATCGGCGTATTGGTGGAGTATGGTGAGTTTCGTGCCCTATTGACGGGCGACTCAGAAGTCGATGAACTGAACTATTTCCTGGACCTCGGCGTCCCGAAAGTGACGGTGCTCAAAGCTGCGCACCACGGCGCTCGAAACGGCGTCACGCCGCGATGGTTGGATGTAACGAGGCCAGACGTTGTCGTGATTTCCAGCGGTGCGAACAACGCCTATGGGCATCCTGACCCCTGGGCGCTGCGATTCTACGAAGCCGTAGCCTCCGAACTCTATCGCACTGACTTGCATGGCCACATCGGCATTGTTGGGGAACGCGATGGGAGTTACAAGGTGAGCATCGAGCGAGGAGTACCAGCGCACTAGGAGGAGAGCAGTAAAGGCTCGTTCAGCCTCTTCCAGCTCCTTCGCAAGGCACGCCAGCTCCCTGAGAACCACAGTTGTGGGGCCTAGGAAGCAGAGTTCCTCAACCAAGACGCGCAGCCGATCTGATGCCACGAGGGTGGGGTAGTAGGGGCTAAGTCCATGGCCATGAGGATAGCGTGGCACCCTCAACAAACCCTTAACTGTCAGCACGAACGAAAACGAAAGGGTATTCCGACCTGATTGTTACGAATTAGGGCGAACCCTAGCCAGTTCATTCCTGAAGTTTCCTTCCCAACAATCTCACGATCTCTTCCGTACCTGGGTGGTACACGGGACCCTTCACGTCCTCATTCGCCGCTGGCCTAGGGCGATCCCGCCGCTGGTCTGACGCCGCTGTCTGACGCCTCTCCAACTCCGAGACCTCCCTGGTCACACGTGGCCGCAAGGGTGGCACGAGACTCTCCTGCAGTTGCCCGTGCAATGTGGCAGCCGGCAGTGCTCGCACTTGTATCTGAACGTGTTCGAAGGAGGTGTAGGAATGAAGCCCAGATTGCGGATCTTTGCGGCTACCGCAGCGGTTGCGGTCCATCTCGCGTGCGCGCCTGCCGGGCCTCCGCCCGAGGCGTTGCCCTCCGATGCCGAAGCGAGAGCCATCGTCGATAGAATCAATCAGACCTGGGATGCCGCGATGGCTGCTGGCGATGTCGACGCCGCGATGGCGGTCTACGCGCCC
>JAOTWK010000512.1 GCA_029862935.1 Gemmatimonadota bacterium
CGCCGATGGGGATACCGATATCGGAGATGTAGCGGTTGAGCGCGTTGACGAAGCGTTCGATGGTGTCCATGAGCAAGTCCCGGCCGGCTGGGAGGCTTGACATAATGGGCACAGCGACCGCGAGGCAGCAAGTCCGACGCCGTGGCGCCCGCCGGGACCGCCAGGCTACAATGAGTGGTCTCGAAAGCAATCTTCACGGGAGTCCGTAGGAGCCGATGACGACCAAACGCAGCACACGGAAGCGTCGGTCCGAGGGGGTCGCGATCCCGTTTCGGCGGCGTCGCGCGGCGCAGGACCTCCTCCCGACACTCGTTCCCGGTATGCGCGTTGCGCTGACTACGCACGTCAACGCAGATGGTGACGGTTCGGGCAGTGAGGCGGCCCTGTGGCACCTGCTCACTCGCCTGGGTGTGCGAGCGGCGATCACCAATCCAACGCCGTTTCCCGATCGGTTTGCGTTCTTGCTTCAGGGTGCGCCCGGCGCCGACAAGACGGCACAGGCGGTCAAGCACTTGCAGCGTGCCGACGCTATCATCGTGTTGGACAGTTCAGATCTCGGCCGCTTGGGACACTTGGGGCGCGTCGTGGCCGAACGAAAGGTCCCAGTGTTGTGTATCGACCATCACACAAGCGACGGCACGCTGCCGGACGGCCCGAGATTGGTGGACGCGGATGCTTGCGCGACGGGCGAGTTGGTGTATGACCTCGCGGCGGTGGCCGGATGGACGATCACGCCCGAAGTAGCCCGAGCCCTCTACGTCGCATTGCTCACCGACACCGGCGGTTTCCGCTTCAGCAACACGTCGTCGAGGGCTCTCCGCATCGCCGCACACCTGTTGGAGCATGGTGTGACGCCGGAAGAGATGTACCGCGAGGTCTATGCGAGTGAGTCCGAAGGAAAGATGCGGCTCTTGGCGGAGGTGCTGGATACGTTGGTGGTAGAGCCTGAGCATCACGTTGCTTGGGTGACGGTTCCCCCAGGTGCGCTTGGCCGACACGGCGTGGGAGCTGACGAACTCGAAGGCGTCGTGGAGTTCGCACGCGCCATTCGTGGGGTGCGGTTGGCAATTCTGTTTCGCGAGCTCGCCAGCGGACGCATCAAGGTGTCTCTTCGGTCGGTGGGCGACGTCGATGTCGCGACGCTCGCGGAGACGTTCGGCGGTGGCGGACATCGTCGAGCTGCGGGTGTGTCACTTGAAGGGTCGCTGGCCAGCGTCCAGGAACGTGTTCTGGATGCGGCCCGCTCGGTTGCCGCTGAATAGGCCCCCTCCTATCATTGGAGCACTATGAGTAAGCACTTGCAGGCGCTCGTGGCAGGCGCGCTCACGAATGTGCGCAACCAGCGGGTCGACAACGACGTGATCTCCGCTGGCATGGTCCAAGATTTGGCCGTCCAGGACGATGGACGTGTGTCGTTTACATTTGCGCTTTCGCGCGATGACGATGCTTCACTTGTGCGAGAAGCGCGTCGTGCCGTCCAGGATATCGATGGAGTGAGCGAGGTCCACATCGACGTCGTCGAGCCGACGAGTCCGCAGAGTGCGCCCGCCGGAACGCGGGCGGCGCCGGGTACCATGCCGGTGACACCCCCGCCACGACCGGTGGACTTTCCCGACCTGGGCATCGTGCTCGCGATATCGAGCGGGAAGGGTGGGGTGGGGAAGTCGACCGTCGCGTCCAACCTCGCCGCCGCGCTGGCCCTCAAAGGCCAACGGGTGGGAATCATGGACGCCGATATCTACGGCCCGAACATCCCACGATTGTTCGGAGTCGATGAGAAGCCAGCCGTGAGAGGCGGCAAGATCCTCCCCATCGAACGGAACGGCGTGAAGCTCATTTCCCTGGGCTTCCTGGTCGAGCGGGACATGCCGGCGATTTGGCGTGGTCCCATCGTGACCAAGATCATCAACCAGTTCCTGAGTGACGTCGAATGGGGGAAGCTCGACTATTTCATCGTCGATCTTCCGCCCGGCACCGGTGATGCCCAACTCTCGTTGGCGCAGGCCGTACACATGCGGGGCGGCATCATCGTGACGACGCCGCAGGAAATGGCGGTGGGTGACGCGCTTCGGGGTGCCAAGATGTTCGAGCGGGTCGCCGTTCCGGTGCTCGGGATCGTGGAGAACATGAGTCATTTCGTCTGCCCCCACTGTGGGGAGCGCAGTGAGATCTTCTCTGGTGGGGGTGGTGCGCGGCTTGCCGCGGAGCTGGACGTTCCGTTGTTGGGGCAGATTCCGCTGCAGGCCGACATGACGAAAGAGGCCGACGAGGGCCGCCTGGTTGTGGTCAACCATGCGGACTCGCCAGCCGGACAGGCGCTGGCATTGATTGCCGATGCGGTGGTCCAGCGGGCCGGCGGCAAGAGCGTTTCGCTCCCCGTCATCACCTAGCAACGTCCCCATCGGGGTGGCGGAGGCACGGCCATGCCCGTCATTACCCTTCTCACGGATTTTGGCACGAGCGACAGCTATGTCGCCGAGATGAAAGCCGTGCTGCACGGCGCAGTGGCTGACCTCGTGGTCGTGGATGTGTCACACGCCGTGACTCAGGGCGACGTGCGGAGTGCGCAGTACTTGCTCGCTCGAAGCTGGCATCGGTTCCCGCGAGGGAGTGTGCACATTGCGGTTGTGGATCCCGGTGTCGGCACGGAACGACGTGCCCTGGCCGTCGAATGGCAGGGGCACCACTTCGTCGCACCTGACAATGGCCTTCTCACTTTCGTGCTCACTGGCGCGCACGTGGTGGAGCTCGAGATAGGCCCGAACGCTGCTGCGACGTTTCACGGGCGAGACGTATTTGCACCGGCAGCCGCGCGACTGGCCAACGGCGAGGCGCTTCGGGCCCTTGGCCCACGGGTGGTCCACGCGCACCTCGACCCACTTCCGCAGCCGATGAAGGGCGACGGACGGCTGGTGGGGCAGGTCGTGTACGTCGACCACTTTGGCACGTTGATCACCAACCTGCCGCGCGAGGCGTTCGCCAAGACACGGGGGGTGCGGGTGGGTGGGGAGTTCGACGTGCAG
>JAOTWK010000513.1 GCA_029862935.1 Gemmatimonadota bacterium
GGTATCGAGTGGCACGGGAGCGTGGCGTCGTGGCGATCGATCTGAACCGGCCCATGCACGACATCGTGGCCGAGCTCACGAAACACCCGGTCAAGACGCGGCTGGCTCTCACCGGACCGATGATCGTGGCGCGGGACATCGCCCACGCCAAGTTGAAGGAGCGGCTCGATCGGGGTGAAGACCTGCCCCAATACGTCAAGGATCACCCGGTTTACTACGCCGGTCCGGCCAAGACCCCCGAGGGGCTGCCATCGGGCTCGTTCGGCCCGACGACCGCCGGTCGGATGGACTCCTACGTGCGGCAGTTCCAGGCCCGCGGCGGCTCTCTGGTGATGATCGCCAAGGGCAATCGGAGTCGGGAGGTCACCGAGTCCTGCCGCGAGCACGGCGGCTTCTACCTCGGGTCGATTGGGGGTCCCGCGGCGGTGCTGGCCAAGGAACACATTACGAAGGTCGAGCTGATCGAATACCCCGAGCTGGGGATGGAGGCCATCTATCGCATCGAGGTCAAGGACTTCCCCGCGTTCATTCTGGTTGACGACAAAGGGAGCGACTTCTTCGCCGACCTGTCCTGAGGGCACATGGGCATCTCTGCCGGACGTCTGCCGTCGCGGAACCGCAGCACACCGATGCCCGCCTCCATATCGCTGCGCGCTGACGCCCACCGATCGGGGGCGGAATCCGGCTTCACAGTTTCTTCATTCCTCGGCCCGTAGTTTGCATGAACGGACTTGGCGGAGGAGCGAATGCCCGACATATCGTGTGTCATCCCGGCACAACGCCTCGAGGGCCGAGAGCTGAGAGAGCGGGTCAAGGCGATCGAGGCTGAGCTGGGAGATCTCGATCCCGAGGAGGGATACGAGTGGCCGTGTTCTCACGAACGGAACCCCCCGCCATCGGCGGACGCTCCATAGAAGCCCTCGATTCGGCGAGCGGAACACGCCCGGCTTCGGCCGGGCTTTTTTTTGGTGTCCGGCGTCAGATGCAGTGGACCCGTGAGCGAGCCTCGTCGCACCCTGCGCGGCAATCGTCGGTGCGCGCTGGGAACGACGCCGAAGCCATGGTGTTAGGATTGTGGAGCGTTTCTCTCCCCAATTGCGAGGTGCGGGTTCACAATGACCGGTATGCGCACGCCACGTGGGAAGGCAGCAGCCGGCCTGTTGCTCGCGGCCTGGGGGTGCGGCGATGCCCTGGACGGTGTGGCCGAACGACCACTTCTCAGGTTCGTGCCGTCCGTGATCGGGCTGTCGCAGTCCCGCGAGACCACACTCACGCTCGAGAACATCGGTGCCGGAGCGGCGCAGAACGTGACCCTGCAGTGGGACGACGTCGATGGGCTTCAGGGGATGGGTGCAACCCTCGCCGTATCCCCAACCTCGGTGACGACCCTCGACGGTGGGGGCTCGCTGGCGGTGACAGTCAATCTGGACATTCCGGTCGGAGTGCCTGCGGGGAGCCATAGGGTCATCCTCGTTGCGGATCTCGGTGGCACCGCGGCCGCCACCGCTGAGATTTCGTTTCAGGTGATGTCGGCGCCATGGGGTACGGTGACGGTTGCCGGACCGGCATCGGCCCGGCAAGGCGACGTCGTGCTGTACGGTGCGGAGGTGCGAGACACGGCGGGAACTCTCGTGACGGACTCCACCATCGCGTGGTCTGTGTCCCCGGCGGGCGCCGGATCCATCGCGGCCGATGGCCGGTTCGTCGGCTATCAGGCTGGGGCGGCCCGCGTCATCGCGCGCGCAGGGTCGCTGGCCGATTCCGTCACCCTGGTGATCCAACCTCGCGGCTTGGGGGGGTCGTTCACCGTGGAAGGGTGGGGGACGATCGCCGACCGGTTCACGTCCGACCTCTGGGTTCATGGCACCGCGGCGTACACCGGGACGTGGAGCACCCGGACGGAACCTGGCAACATGGTGTACGTGTGGCGGATCGATGATCCGACCCAGCCCGTCCTCACGGATTCGCTGAGTCTCGATGCCAGCACGGTGAACGACATCAAGGTGCGGTCGGACGGCACTGTGGCGGTCGCGACGCATGAGGGATCCAGTGACGGACTCAACGGCATCACCCTGCTCGATCTCGCTGATCCGCTCCACCCGTCGGTGATCGGACGGTACACGAGCGGCCTCGAGTCGGGCGTTCACAACGTGTGGATCGACGGGGACTACGTGTACGTGGCTCCCGACGGGGCGAACGTGGGTCTGCGCATCGTGGACATCACCGATCGCAACAACCCGACCGAGGCGGCACAGTTCATGGGCGGATCCAGCTTTCTGCACGACGTGTACGTGCGTGATGGGCTGGCGTTCCTGTCGCATTGGAATGATGGGTTGGTCATTGTGGACGTCGGGAACGGCATCGCCGGCGGCTCGCCCTCCAGGCCCGCGGAGGTGAGCCGCATTGCCACCCTCGGAGGGCAGACCCACAATGCCTGGTACTGGCCCGCCGCAGGGTACGTCTTCGTCGGCGAAGAGGATTTTGGCGCGCCAGGTATCCTTCATGTGGTGGACGTGCGGGATCTGAGACAGCCGCGCGAGGTGGCGACATACGCCGTGGCGGGCGGACCACCCCACAACTTCTGGCTGGACGAAGCAGGTGGAGTGCTCTACGCGGCGTGGTACGGGCAGGGACTGCGCGGCGTCGACGTGTCCGGCGAGCTGCTCGGGCGCCTGGAGCTTCAGGGTCGGGACATTGCCGGCTCGCTATACGGCGGGTCCGGTGCGTGTCCGAGCGCGACCGGATCGTTCACATGCACGTGGGCACCGCAGCTCGAGGCGGGCCTTGTCTTCGTCTCCGACATGAACACTGGATTGACCATCCTGCGGCCGCAATTCTGATCCTCGCTGGCTCGGACTTGGTGCCCCGGTTCGTGCCGGGGCACAGGCGTGCTGCGCACCCGTGCGCTGAGGGGCCGCTGTGAGTAGCGTTCAGGCAGGCGAGACAGAGGAGGACCGTTGCTTGAGGCCATCAAGAGGTTCTTTGGTCGGAACCTCGCTCCCCCCCCAC
>JAOTWK010000051.1 GCA_029862935.1 Gemmatimonadota bacterium
TGACCCCTACCGCTCCAGCATCCTCGAGACGACGAGCGAGCTCGGCCCGCGGTACGCCAAGGCGGTCGACACGCTCACGCCACATCTGCCGCAGGGAGTCACGATGGGCGCGCACACGCTCGAACGACAAAGGCGTCGCATATTCTTCCCAATTGTCGTCCGGCCGGCAGGTCGGCTGCGCAAACGTCGTCAGCACGAAGTTGCCCTTCGCCCGCGGCAACCACGCCTCCAACCCCGACGAGTCTCCCACATCCGGCAGAATGACCACACCACCCGTCACCTTCTTCCCATTCGTCCCGGGGCTCCAGCCCAACATCATGCCCTCGAGCGACCGCACACGGGGCTCGAGCAGGTCGATGTGGCTGATGCCGCGCCTCCACCCCAACCACGTCCCGTACTGTTCGTTTCGGGCGTCGACGCCCCAGCGCTGCAACATGCTGGCAGCCCACTCATTGGCCGCGAGCTGTCCCGGAGTCCCCGTGAGCCTTGGCCCGATGGAATCGAGTAACGCCTGCGCCAGCTCGTACGTGTGGGAGCGCTCCATCCCCTCTTCCCAAATCGCCCGGATGACAGGATCGTCTGTGGGGAAGTTCTGCGCCAAGCTGCCAGCCGGAGCGGCAACGAGCGCACTCCACGCCAGCAGTGCAGACCAACGACTTTTCATGATCAAACTCCTGAAGCGGATGCAAAAGGTACCGTGACCAGTATCTTTCGACGAATCGGTCTACGATCCGTAGCGGACGGTTCGAACACACTGTGCGATAGAATGACCACAAGACCCACACTCGACAAGATGCGGCTCGATCGCTGGCTGTGGGCCGCTCGCTTCTACAAGACCCGTTCGCTGGCAGCTGCCGCCATCGACGGCGGCAAAGTCCAACGCAACGGGACCCGCGTGAAACGCGCGAGTGTGGTCCATGTCG
Organism: Gemmatimonadota bacterium; assembly: GCA_029862935.1. The sequence continues at coordinate 924 of JAOTWK010000051.1, forward strand.
GTGACACGATCAGAATTCGAAAGCCACCTTTCGAGTTCACACTCGAGGTCACCGCGCTCTCCGGCCATCGAGGGTCAGCGACGGTCGCACAACACCTCTATCACGAGACCTCTGAGAGCGTCGCTCAGCGCGAACTGTTGCGCACGCAACTCCGGACCGAGCCGCGCGCGTCGTTCGACGGGAAAGGCCGTCCGACAAAGAAGGAGCGGCGACAGATCGACCGTTTCAAGCGAGGGCGCTGACATGCGCGCCATGCTGTTCGAGGGCGTGGGCACACCACTCACGGAGAACGATCTGCCGACCCCAGAGCCAGGTGACGGGCAGGTGCTGCTCAAGGTGCGGACCTGTGCCGTGTGCCGCACTGACCTTCATGTCATCGACGGTGATCTCACCCGACCCAAACTGCCATTGGTGTTGGGTCACGAGATCGTCGGCGTCGTGGAGGCAACGGGTCGCGGTGCGCAGCGCTTCAACCCCGGTGATCGCGTGGGCGTTCCGTGGTTGGCCTCAACGTGTGGCACATGCGAGTACTGCCGCGCCAGTCACGAGAACCTGTGCGATGAAGCTCGCTTCACCGGTTACGACGTGGACGGTGGCTATGCTGAATACACGGTCGCCGACGAACGGTTCTGCTTTCCGATCCCCGCGGCGTACTCGGATCTGCAGGCCGCACCACTCTTGTGCGCGGGTCTCATCGGCTATCGCTCGCTCCGCGCCGCAGCAACTTCAACGCGTCTCGGGCTCTATGGGTTCGGAGCCGCGGCACACATCATTGCGCAGATCGCCGTGCATCAGGGACGTCAGGTGTTCGCATTCACAAAGCCGAACGATGCGGCCGGCCAGCAGTTTGCGCGTGAGTTGGGGGCGGTCTGGGCCGGTCCCTCGAATGAACCGCCGCCGACACCGCTGGATGCGGCCATCATCTTCGCGCCCATCGGAGCACTGGTGCCGGCCGCACTCCGGGCAGTCAGGAAGGGCGGCACCGTGGTGTGCGCTGGCATCCACATGAGCGAGGTCCCCGCCTTTCCCTATGAGATCCTCTGGGGGGAACGGGTGGTGCGTTCGGTGGCCAATCTGACGCGTACAGACGGTGAAGAGTTCTTTGCCATCGCACCCCAGGTCCCGGTACGGACCGCGGTCAAACCCTACCGGCTTGTCGACGCCAACACCGCGTTGCACGACCTGCGCGGGGGTCGTGTAGAGGGAGTGGCGGTTCTGGTAGTCGATCCGCGCATCGCGATCAAGAAGGAGCACAGCGCCACATCGCCGTGACACAAGACCGCGCGGCACACACGCGTCGAGGGGCCAACGACGAGGAGTCCGAGGAGTTCGGCGAGCTGCTCCGCTTCACATTGGCGGGCTATGTCGGCGGACTCGTCCTCGGCGGCGTCCTCGACGCCTTCGCGTTCCAGCGGAGCGCCGTCGGCCAATGGCTGGTGCGGACGGTCTCTGGTGAAGGCGAGAGCATTCTCGAGGGGGTGTACGCACTCCGCCAACGCCTGCGGCGGCGGAGCGCAAGCATGGCGGAGGCGTATGGCTGGGGAAAGCTCTTGGGGCTCACGATTCCGTGGTGGATCGACTGGGGAAGCCGGCTGCTAGGCGTGGACGTCTACGGGATCGAGGGGTTCTACATCCCCTTCTTCTATGCCATGGCCGATCAGATCGGCGGCAACGTATCGGGGTTCGTGTTTCTCCGGCGCCGCACCGGCTCGCTGGGGAACGCCCTCACCGAGTACCTGCGCCACCCAGTCATGCTCACCGGGCTTGTCGTCATCGTCGTCGTGCCTGTCGGACTGTGGACGGCTCGACTCCTGGGATTCAGTCCCACGACGCAGGTCCTCACCGCCGTGGAGACCATCCTGGCCAACCTCTGCTGGCTGCCACCTGCCGTGGGGTGGTGGTCGGAGCGCCGTCACAGGCGCAGATTTTGACACGTCCGGCACGCGAAAGTACCTTTTCGACGTTGTTTCGGGGATTGAGATCCGTAGTGCGCCAATGCAAGCTCCAATAGAGACGGGATCAGGCCTCCGGGCCGGATCCCGCTTTTTCGTGCCCTTTTCCCGCCACCACCCGCTTTCGTCACACGCCCAGCGCCGGAGCGGGCATACACCAGAGGTGCCGCGGGAAGGCACGGCAGCCTTGTCGACCTAGGAACTCAACAAGCGAGGGGCAGAACCATGCGTAACATCGGAATCGTGAAGTGGTTCAACGAGGGCAAGGGCTACGGTTTCATCACACCAGAAGCGGGGCCCAAAGATTGCTTCGTCCACTACTCGGCCATCCAGAGCTCGGGCTTTCGTTCGTTGAAGGAAGGTGAGCGGGTCGAGTTCGATCTCGTAGAGAACGACCGCGGACCAGCTGCTGCAAACGTGACGAAACTCGTCGCGGAGTGAGGCTTGGCCGTAGTGGGCGGGTGGGGGCCGTCAGCAGGGTCGGCGGCCCCTCCAGCAAGAAGAACGGGAACTCCAAGTCCAGAACAGAGATTATAGGAGCTGCATGACGAAGAAAGACGCCATTGAGTTGCAGGGAACTGTGACAGAGGTCCTGCCCAACGCCACGTTCCGGGTGCTGCTCGAGAACGGGCACACGGTGTTGTCGACCATTGCGGGTCGGATGCGGCGCAATCGCATCCGCGTGCTGGCCGGCGACCGAGTCACGGTCGAGGTGTCACCCTACGATCTTACGCGTGGTCGTATTACCTTCCGGCACAAGAATTGACTTCTGGCGGGCCAAAATGGTCTCTTGCGCCCCGCCAGCGCGGGGATAGCTTCCCATGAACCAGATCCGGCATTGGGCTGATCGTGCCCCACGTGTCGTGAATTGAGCATGCGAGCCGAGACGGCCGAATTCCTACTTACCACACATCGAACGCAATCCTGTGACTGAGGCACCAGCCCTTGGCGTCCTTGATGTGACGCCGAAGGGGGCCGGATTCATCCGCCGCCCCGACAACTCGTATCTGCCCACACGTGGCGATGTCCACGTCGGGCGCAAGCTCATCCAGCAGTTCCGCCTCCGCAAAGGTGACGAGCTCGCTGGCGAAGTCGGTGATTCCGCCGGTCGTGGCAAGAGCCGGTCGCTGCGCCGCCTGACGGAGCTGAATCGACGCCCGCCGGAGGCATCGGCCCACCGTCCGCAATTCACCGAGCTGACGGCCATTCACCCCAACGAGCAGCTCGTCCTCGACTGCGATCTCAAGCGGCTGGGCGGTGCCGACTACACCAACCGGGTGATCGACCTCGTCTGTCCGCTTGGCCTTGGACAGCGCGCCATGATCGTCGCGCCGGCCAAAGCTGGTAAGACGATGGTGCTGCAGGCTCTGGCTGAGGGCATCGTGAAGAACCGACCCGAGGCCCTGCTGTTGATTCTCTTGGTCGATGAGCGGCCTGAAGAAGTCACGGAGATGGAGTCCTGCGGGTTTGGGGAGGTCATCGCGTCGACCTTCGACTTCCCCGCCAGCCGTCATGTCCAGGTGGCTGACATGACACTCGAGCGGGCGCGCCGCCGCGTCGAGATGGGCGAAGATGTGATCATCATTCTCGATTCGATCACCCGTCTGGCACGGGCGCACAACCGTGTAGAAAAAGGCAGCGGTCGGACCTTGTCTGGCGGCCTGGACGCCACGTCGATGGAGCGACCGAAGAGGTTTCTCGGCAGCGCCCGCAACATCGACCCCCGCCAAGGTGGAGGCTCGCTGACCATCATTGGCACGGCGCTCATCGACACCGGGTCCCGCATGGACCAAGTCATCTTCGAGGAATTCAAGGGCACCGGCAACAGCGAGTTGGTGTTGAGTCGAGAGTTGGCGGAGCGCCGCATCTACCCTGCCATCGATCTCAATGCCAGTGCCACACGGCGCGAGGAGCGCCTCCTTTCGACGGAGACCCTCGAAGCGGTGCATGCGCTCAGGCACTGGCTCGCGAATCTGCCTGCCGTGGACGCGATGAAAGAGCTGTTGGACTTGATGCGGCGGACCAAGACCAATGACGAACTTGCCGACCAGATCCTCAATCAGTCGAAAGCGCGCTAGACCTTAAAGACAGGATTGGCTGCCTCGTGGGCCACGGGTTCACGGGACAACGAGGCGCGGGATTCGGCCGCTCTAGGGCGGTAACGATCCCACCAGGCGCGTGCCCGGGCATCCGTCCACTTCTGCTGGACTTGCACCGCTTCGAGCGCCTTCATGAGATCGTCCACTGAATGGGGTCGACGGGTCTTCTCCTTTCGGAGACACTCGAGCACGATTTCATCTAGTTGCGGCGGGATCGGCAGTTCGGTGCGTTGAGACGGAGGAGCCGGCTCCTCATTCACGTGTTTGATCAGCATTTGCATCGGATTGATCGCCTCGAACACCGTGCGCCCCGTCAGCAGCCAGTAGGCGACACACCCCAGAGAATAGATGTCCGTCCGACCGTCCACCTCTTCCCCCATCGCCGCCTCAGGCGACACGTATGCCGGGGTCCCGGCAAACGCACCCACCTCAGTGAGCTTGACTTCTCCCGTAGAACTCGCTCCTGAGTGTTTCACCAATCCGAAGTCCAGCACTTTCACGAAATCGAATTCGAGACCATAGCGGCACAGAAAGATGTTGGCAGGTTTGATGTCCCGGTGGACCAGGTCGCGGGCGTGCGCTTCAGCCAGTGAACGACACGCCTGCAACAGCACGTGAACCGCTCGCGCCGCCGGAATCGGTCCCTGAAGCTTGACCAAGTCCTCGAGACTCACACCATCCAACAACTCCATGACGTAGTAAAAGGTCCGGTCGACCGTGAGTCCGTAGTCATAGACTTCCACCGTGTGTGGAGACCGCAATTGAGACGTGGCTTGTACCTCGCGCTCGAATCGCCACAGGTTGCTGTCCGGCGTCCGGCCGGTACCCGTCCCTCCTCCATCCTCCCGGATCAACTTGATGGCCGCCGGACGCGCCAACATGCGGTGCTCCGCCTTCCAGACTTCCCCCATCCCTCCCTCACCGAGCTTCTCCACCAGCTGATACGAACCCATCTGGCGCGCGCGGTTGATGTCGGACCCCATCCGATACACGACGCGTGACCCAATGACTGCAATGCCAACACAGATGTAATTGGGGAAGATGTACTGGACGAGGGCGCCGGTGCCTAACGGAGGCCCGCCATTCGCCACGCCGATGAAATACAGGATCGGCGTCGCCGATGCCGCAGCCAGGGCCGCCACGAGCGTCTTCCCGGTTTTGCTGGGCACGATCAACGGGAAGAACACGATCCACGCACTCACCCACGAAATTCCGATGACTTGCATCGCGGCAGGCCACTTCCCCCACACGAGGAAGAAGTCGATGCCGACCGCAGCCACCACCGCCCATACCAGACCGAACTCGAGGAGGTGCCGGCCCTCGACGAGCTTGCTGCGGGTGAGGAAGAACACGCCGATTGCTAGCCCTATGAACCCCAGGGACCAAAGATCCGGCGTTTGAGGGAACGCCGAAGATCCCCAAACCTCAATCCAGTCTCCGGTGAGGCGACCCGATCCGTACGCCAGTAGGTACGCGCCCGAATAGACCAACGCCGCCGTGCCCAGCCGCCGCGCCGCCATCTCCACGAAATCCGTTGGCAACCCGAGGGAACCCGTATCGCTCCGTCTGGACGGAGAGGTACGAGAGTCGCGGCGCTGCAACAGCTTGTCGTCTCGATCGCCAGCCATGAACCCACGCGCCTACCTAGAATCGAGTGTAAGATACGGCTTCCCGGTCATCCGGACACCCGCGTGCCTGGCGTCGATGTGCGGAACCCTCTAGCCTTCGTGCTATGACTCCCTGGGTAAAGCGGCTCATCGCAGCGAACGTCGTGATGTACTTTGTGAGCCTGTTGGATCCGGTTATCCCTCGTGCGTTGCTGTTGATCCCGGCGCAGATCCCGCTCCGACCGTGGACGATCGTCACGTATATGTTCTTGCACGCGGGTCTCCTGCACATCTTCTTCAACATGCTGATGCTGTTCTTCTTCGGGCCGCGCCTCGAAGCGCGACTCGGAGGACGACGATTCTTGGCCCTCTACTTCATCAGTGGCATCGCGGCGGCTTTGGTCTCGGTTCCGTTCACCCCAAACGCGTGGATCGTCGGCGCGTCGGGTGCTGTGTTCGGTATCCAACTCGGCTTTGCCATGATATGGCCACGTCAACTCATTTACATCTGGGGTGTCCTGCCCGTGCAGGCATGGGTGTTGGTAGTCATGTTGACGGCGATGTCGATGTGGGCCGGCCTCACGGGATCGCGCGACGGTATTGCACACTTCGCACACCTCGGCGGCTTCCTCGGCGGCTTCCTCTACTTGAAGTGGCTCGACTGGCGCTCACCGGCTCGCAAGTTCAAGAAGCAGGCTCAGGCACAACAGGCTCCCGTGAAAGACGAGAGCCACGCCATGCAACGATGGCGCGGCATACGGCGCGACGACATCCACCCGATCAACAGAGAGGAAGTCGATCGACTGCTGGACAAGATCAGCGCCTCCGGCATCAAGAATCTGACGCCTGAGGAGCGCGCCTTTCTGGAACGGTTTGCGGGGAGGTAGGGGAGGAGGGAGGAGGGAGGAGGGAGGTGCCGTCCTCCTGCCAGTCCTCGACCGTCGTTGACCGTCTCCGGCCGTCCGGCCGCTACCCCTCCCCCAGGAACAGCTTCGCAATAGTCTGCAGCTGCATGTTGCTCGTGCCTTCGTAGATCGAGCCGATCTTGGCGTCACGATAGTACTTCTCGACCGCGTATTCCTTGGTGAACCCATAGCCGCCGTGCAGCTCCACACACAGACTCGTCACGCGCTCCGCCATCTGCGCCGTGTACAACTTGGCAATGGCCGCCTCCTTCGCATACGGCTGCTTGGCGTCACGCAGCCGTGCGGCGTTGTACACGAGGAGTCTTCCGGCTTCGAGTTCGGTCGCCGCTTGCGCGAGCTGGAACTGGACCGCCTGGAAATCTGCAATCGGCTTGCCGAACTGCTGTCGTTCCTGCACGTACTGCCGTGTGGCATGTAGGGCGCCACGCGCCACACCGATCATCTGGGCGCCGATACCAATACGGCCTACATTGAGCGTTTCGATCGCGACTTTGTATCCCTTCCCCACTTCACCCAACACATTCGCGCCGGGAACACGGCACTGTTCGAGTACCAATTCCGTCGTGCTCGACGCGCGAATGCCGAGCTTGTCTTCCTTCTTGCCCACGGTGAAGCCGTCGAAGTCCCTCTCCACGATGAATGCGGTGATACCCTTGTATCCCTTCGACGGGTCGACCGTCGCGAACAGGACGAACACGTCGGCTTCACCACCGTTGGTGATCCAGAGTTTCGTGCCAGTCAGGACCCAGTCGTCGCCGTCTTGCTCAGCGCGAGTCGTGAGCGCAAACGCGTCGGACCCTGAGCCCGCCTCCGACAGCGCATATGCGCCGACCGTACCCGCAGCCAGCCGCGGCAGATACCTCTGCTTGAGGGTCTCACTGCCCCAGTCCAGGAACGGCGTGTTGACCAACGTGTTTTGCACATCGACGAGTACGGAAGTCGAGGCATCGACCGCGGAAAGCTCCTCGACCGCCAGCATCGTCATGAAGAACGAGCCGCCGGCGCCCCCATATTCCATGTCCACGTCGATTCCCATGAGTCCCAGTGCAGCGAACTTGGGGATGAGTGACAAATCGTAGTGTGCAGCCTTCTCCATCTGCTCGACGAGCGGCTTCACTTCCGCTTCCGCGAATTCCCGCACGGCATCACGGAACATTGCCTCGTCTTCTGACAGCACCGTCAACGGCGATCCGGCCGCGACCGTCATCTCGCTCATCTCACCGCCTTTTGCTGGTCGAATATGCCGTGCGATTCCGCAAGCCCGTCAGTCACTCCGTGTCCTGATCATCGTCACCCGGCCGCGTCCATCCAGCGGCATCCCGCTTGAAGAACGCTGCCTGGTCGGCATAGTCGATCGTCAGGCCCGAGACCCTGTCAAGCTGTTGGCGGCCGAGCGGCTCGAATGCCGTGGCGATTGCCACGTTTTCTTCCAGTTGCGCCACCGTATCACACCCGACGATCACAGTGCTCACCGGGTGGGTCAGCACCCAGTTCATGGCATCGTTCATCGACCTGACGCCTCCATCGCGGAACATGCGGCCCCGTGCCGGGATCTTCATGGCGATCACACCCATCTGCTTGCGGTTGGCCAGCGGCAACAGCTCCGTCGCGAACGGCAGGTGATGGGGATCGGCTGGATTCAACGCCATGAGAATCGTATCGAAGTCGAATCGCGAGATGCCGTCGATCAGGACCGCCGGATCGAAATGCCCGGTGATGCCGAGGAACCGGACAATCTTCTCATCCCGCGCCTGCATCAACGCTTGAATGGCGCCGTCAGACCGAAAGATTCGGTCCAATTGCTCCGTCGTGCGCACGTTGTGGAGCTGCCAGAGGTCCAAGTGGTCGGTCTTGAGCGATCGGAGACTTTCGTCCAGCAGCCTGAGCGAGCCGTCGCGCGTACGGTCGTGCGTTTTGGTAGCGAGGAAGACCTCGTTGCGACGCGTCGCCATGACCTCGCCGATGTACGTTTGGCTGCGGCCGCGACCGTAGGCGGCTGCCGTGTCGATGTAGTTGACACCCAAGTCGATCGCCCGGTTGATGATGGCCACGGACGTGTCGAGCGTCCCCTCTCGCTCAAGCGTTGCCTGTCCACCGAGACTGAAGAGACGAACCCGGTGACCGGTCCGGCCAAAGGCCCGTTCCGGCATTGGTGGCAGCGGGGCACCCGGTACATCGCGACGAAGCATTAGAGACGCCGTCCCTGCCGCACCGGCCACGACGAAGTCCCGCCGGGTGAGATCATGCCTAGTCATCACGCACCTCCACTCGTGTGAGAGGTCAAATCGAATGAGCCCCTCGAAGCCGGGAGGAACCGGAGGGATCCGTATACCGACAATTGATTGATTTGCCGGACGGGCGCAAGGCATGTTGACGGGCCGCCGAACAACAGCCCATCTTCTCGACTGAGGCCGCCCGGCTTGAACACTCATTCGAGGAGACCGCATGCCCAGACCCACGTGGCGTCGTGCTGCTTTCTCGGTCGCGGCAGTGGTCATCGTTGCTGCATGCCAAGACCGAGGAGAGGATGTACGAATCCACATGCAGGAGCATTTTGAGAAGGCAAGTGAAGTCCATGCGGCAATTCTCCAGGGAGACCTCGACGCGGCCCGAGGACCGGCTGGCTGGATCATGGAACACGAACCGATTGACGAATCGCCACCGAGTTGGGATCCGTACGTCGAGACACTCCGCGGGGCTGCTGATCAGGTGAGACAGGCGGCGGACCTGCGGACGGCCGCGATGGCGGCCAGCGTCATGGTACGGACGTGCGGGAACTGCCATGAGGCGTTGTCAGATGGGGTGACGTTCAGCGCAAGCCCGTTACCCCCCAGCGATCTAAGCGTCGTCTCTCACATGCAGCGACACAATTGGGCGGCTGAGCGAATGTGGGAGGGACTTGCTATCCCCTCACAAGAGGCCTGGGCACAGGGGATCCAATCGCTTGCGGAGGTCCCACTCAGACCGGAAACGCTGTCCACAGATTCTACCTCGGCAGTTCAGGTCGCCACACTCGTTGAACAGGTACATGACCTGGGCGAGGAGGGAGCACAGGCGGTTTCGTGGAGGACCCGCACCAGCGTCTACGGTCGACTGATTGCCACATGTGCGTCCTGTCATCTCCTGCTGTCGGCAGGACCGCCCTGATCCGGCCCTCGATCATCCACGCAAAGACGCGCGCCGGGGATACCCCCCGGCGCGCGTTTGGTGTTGCGCTGCACGCCGTAACTACGCCACTGCCGTCGCTGCCCGCTCCCACTCTGCGATGACCTGATTGGCAGTCCGGAGTTGTCGCTCGGCGTCGGTGGCGTACCATGCTTTGAAGTACTCGAGACCAGCGCGGTGCGCGTCGTCCGTGAACGCCTGGAGGGCATCCGTCACCCACACCAAGTCGTAGCCCCGCTGAAAAGCGTCGCCTGAAGTATGACGTGCACAGCAGTCCGTGTGGAGACCCGTGATGTAGAGCCGGTCGATCCCCCTCGCCTTCAACTGCTCGTTCAGATCGGTACTTACGAACGGACTGTAGGTTTGCTTTTCGAACACCAGGTCTCCGGGCTGGGGCGCAAGCGACGTGACAACCTCAGCTTCGCGCGTGCCCTTCATGGCGTGTGGAGGCCACTTCGAGAGTTCGCTGTCATGCGGGGTGTGCGCATCGGTGGCGTACACGATCGTCACACCCGCCTGCCGCGCCGCGGCGACCAGTCCTTTGAGAACCGAAATGATCGCTTGTGCCTTCACCTGGTACTCCGGCCCTCCAGCGTCGGCAATGACGCCGCCCGGATAAATGAAGTCATTTGCCATATCAATGAGCACCAGGGCGCTCTTCTGCGTGTCGTTGGCAATGGTTGTCATGTGTGCCGTCCCATTGTTGAGAAATGACATCGACGGGGGGCCGCTTGGGCAACGCCTTGGCCCGCGAAGCGATCGCGAGCCTCTCCCGCCGACAAGAAATCTGTCCAAAGACGCAAATTAGGTTACCCGGCAACCGCGAAGAAGTGCCACCCTTGGCGCCGTATATCTTTGTGGTCAACCAGGGGATGATGTCATGATGCCCGACGCCTCGATTCTCTACCTTTCCCGCAGCGACGTGGAATCAATCGCGGTCTCCATGACCGATATCATCGACGCGCTAGAGCGCATGTTCAGCGATAAGGGCCGCGGCCGCGCCGAGATGCCACCCAAACCGGGCATCCATCCCAGTGCGGATGCGTTCATCCATGCGATGCCCGGATTTCTCCCCGACCTGGGCGTCGCCGGACTCAAGTGGGTGTCAGGCTTCCCCCAAAACCGCAGGCGCGGACTCCCTTATGTATCCGGACTCATCATCCTCAACGACCCAGCTACTGGGCTCCCCACTTCCGTCATGGATGCCACGTGGATCACCGCCATGCGCACGGGTGCAGCGACCGCCGTGGCCGCGAAACACCTCGCGCGCCAGGACAGCTCGACCGTCGGCATCATCGCGTGTGGCGTTCAGGGACGAAGTAATCTCGAAGCGCTTACCTGCGTCTTCCAAGTCAGCTCGGTCTTGGCATACGACGTCGACACGGCAGCGGCACACGATTTCGCTGAGGAAGCGCACCAGCGATGGGGAGTCGAGGTATCGGTCGCGTCGACGCCCGAGCGTGTGGTGCGGCAAGCCGACATCGTGGTGACGAGCGGTCCGATTCACAAGGATCCTCACCCGACGATCGAGGCTGGCTGGCTCGCTCCTGGAGCGTTTGCGTGCACCCTCGACTTCGACTCGTATTGGCACGGCACCGCGCTCGCGGAAGTCGAGAAACTCGCAACCGACGATCGAGCTCAATTGGAATACTACCGGGCGGCAGGGTACTTCCGCACGACGCCCGTCCCATATGCGGATCTTGGGGAGATCGTAACTGGTGCGCGATCAGGGCGTGAATCCGAGGACCAACGCATCATCTGCATCAACCTCGGACTGGCTCTCGAAGACATCACGACGGCAGACTTGGTCTATCACAAAGCGCAGAGCTTAGGGGTGGGGGTGACACTCCCGCTCTGATGCGGCGTTGCCCTGCATCGTCCTCTGCTATCGGCCACCAATCGAGAGCTCGATGCGTTGCAGTGGTTCCCGAAACACGACAATACCCGGGTAGTCCTGCTCGAGCTGCGTCACGAGTGCGTCGAGCGTCCGCACGGGAGTGAAGTAGGACGGGGCGGCGGACGGGGCGGGAAGGTGGATTGCGACGAGTCGCCGCGGCTTGATTGCCACGTCAACGAGACGCTTTCCCGATTCGCTCAGCAGGTGCCAGTACGGAACGAACACCACATCGATGGAATCCGAGTCGAGTGCATACGGCAGCAGTTCGTCGACATCTGCCTCTGTGTCACCGAGGTGCAGCACCCGAAACCCCTCGACATCGATCACGAAGCCGATGTTCGCCACGGATGGTCGCCGCTCACGACCGTGGTGCAGGTTCAAGACGTCAAACTCGATCGCGGCAAAACTCAGACGCTCCCGTGTCCCCTCTGCTGGATACGACGGGATCACCCGATCCTCGAGTTCCGCGCTGCTCGGTGTGGCAAGAACACGGGCCGCTGCCTGTGGTGTCGAGACAAACACCGCGCTCGGATTGTAGTCCAGATGGCGCCACACGGCGCCCGCGTCGAAGTGGTCCGCATGGTCATGTGTTGCGAGCACCAGGTCAACATCGTCAAACGGGGACTCCGCCCGCTCCAGCTTCTCACGAACGTCAGCTGGAGCAGTGACGTATGGCGGGATTCCGCGACGCACGAGCGCGTCGATGAGCACGCCATGACCCGCGTAGGAAATG
>JAOTWK010000514.1 GCA_029862935.1 Gemmatimonadota bacterium
CCCGCACCCAGTAGCAGTTCCGGCCTTCAGCTTGACGCGCGCTTGACGCGGCCCAGAGATCGTGAGCCCAGTCACGATCCGGGAGGTTCCGATGCGTCGCGTCCTATTCCCCTATGTGGTGATGCTGGTCTGTCCGCTCGGCTCGGTTCTGGGCCAAGTCGCGAATCTGCAGCCGGGCGAGCGGGTCCGAGTGACCGCACCCGCGTACGACCTTCGGCGCACGCCGGCGACCTTTCGGGCGATGCGGTCCGATACGCTGCACCTCGACTTCACTCGAAAGCGTCTGGACCGCGGCGTGGTGGTGGTGGATTCTTCTGCCGCTGCGGTGCCGCTCGCCATGGTGTCAAAGCTCGAGGTGCCGGCCGGACGGCGCTCGAACTGGGACAGGGGTGCCCGGACGGGTGCACTTGTCGGGGGCGGGGTCGGCCTTCTGCTCGGAGTGGCCTATGCGGCCTGTGATGATAGTTGGGTCTGTCCGCAGAGCGGTGGGGAAAAGGTCGGTGCTGTGGTCGTGGGAGCGGTGGCTGTCGGTTTTGCCGGAGGCCTTGTCGGCACCATGATCGGTGCCCTGTCGTCGCGCGATGCATGGCGTGACGTCCCACTCGGGAACGCCCGGGTGGCTGTTCACCCGACGCCGGACGGCTTTGCGCTGGGGGTGGCCTTCAGGTTCTGACGATGGCCGCTGCCGGCGCAACCGCGAAGCCGGCTATCGCGGCGAAGCGGCCACACCGAGCCGTTGCTCCACCACAGGGCGCACACCCGTCATGCCAGCCAACTCGGCCAGGCGGAGTGCCTCGTCGGGCGGGACATTCTTTTTTTCGGCCAGCCAGGCACCCCATAGCCCGGACACGCGGTTGCCCGACCCGCAGTGCAGCACCACCGGCCCGGGGCCGCTTCCGAGCACGGAATCGAGCCGGGCCACCTGCTCGTCGGTGATCGCGGACACGGGGTTTGGCATCGGGATGCTCACGAACGTCATGCCGAGCGATTCGACCTTGGCCCGCTCGTCCCAGTCGATTTCGCCGTCCGCCCTCGTGGTGACGACGGTCGTGTAGCCCTGTGCGGCCAGCTGGTCCAGTGCCGCTTCCGACGGCTGGCTACCGAACAGCACATCGCCAGACACGGCGCAGTTCCGCATGCCCTCCACCTGGCAGGCAGTTGGGTCGGGCGTCACCAGGTCGGCGGCGCGGTCCGCGCAGGCCGTGAGGACGGCAAGGAACAGAAGGCCAGAGAGTCGGGTCATGATACGCTACGTCCTGTGGTGGCAAGAAGTCGCTATAAGATACTCGCGGAGCGCCGGACACGAGGCGAAAGCGTGGCGTGGCTCTGGACGCGGCTTCACGGGGAGGCCGGCACGTCCTACATTGATCGGAGGCACGGCAAACCGTGCCCCGTGACAGTCATCGCCCATGTGTGCAGGCTTCGGGGTGACTGTTCACTCGGCGATGGCACACCACGCTCTGACGATCCAGGATTGACTCACATGATCTACGCTCGAAGACTCTTCGCGCTGTCCGCAGGCGTTGTGCTTACCATGACCGGTTTCGAGGCCTCGGCACGGGCGCAGCAGCCTGTCACAGGGGACACGATCCCCGTTGCCGAAGCGACGGTCCGGACCCTGTACGATCTCGTGACGTTCGAGGCCGGCACCACGCCCGACTGGGACGCCGTCCGGTCACTGTTCCTGCCCCAGGCGGTGATCGTCTTGCGCACGAGTCGGACGGCCACCACCGTGTTCACGGTGGACGGTTTCATGGACGACTTTGTGCAGTTCATCGAGCGGTCCAACGTGGAACAATCCGGATTCGTCGAACGCATCCTCCGGACGCACACGATGGTGTTTAAGGACATGGCCCACATGCTCGTGCTGTATGAAGCCAGTATTCCAGGGTCGGGCCGGCCACCGCAACAGGGCGTGGACAGCTTCCAGCTGATCCGGCAGGACGGGCGATGGCGGATTGCCGCGGTGCTGAACGACGTCCCGGATCCCGCGAATCCGGTCCCCGAGGCGTTACGCCCGTGATGACCGATGCGCGGCCACTCGTCGCACTGCTCATCGTAGCGCTCGCGGCAACCGACACTGCCCTGGCGCAGAACCCGTGCTGTGAACTCGCGGGCCGCGATGCGGCCGACCGCTTCCGCGTGGCGGCGATCACGGACCGCCGCTTCACGCACGCGGAGCTGTGGGCGGCCCTGGCGCCCTATTTCGATGGGAGCGACGTGAGCGTCACGACGGTTGGTCATTCACTGCAGGGCCGCGCGCTCCGCGCGGTGACGTTCGGCTCCGGTTCGGTGCGGGTCTTGTTGTGGTCGCAGATGCACGGTGACGAGTCGACCGCGACGATGGCGCTCGCCGACGTGATCAGGTTCTTTGCCGAAGGGGGCTCAGACCCGCTGCGGTCGCTCATTGCCGACCGCCTCACGGTCACCATGATCCCGATGCTGAACCCTGACGGGGCGGAGCGATTTCAGCGGCACAACGCGGCAGGTGTGGACATCAACCGCGACGCGCGTCGGTTGGCGACGCCCGAGGCGGTCGCCCTCAAGGCGGTGCGTGACAGCCTGGAGCCGGCGTTCGGGTTCAACCTGCACGATCAGGGGGCACGGACCACGGCGGGACCGGACGGGCTTCAAGTGGCCATAGCGCTGCTCGCTCCGGCCGCGGATTCAGCTCGCACCTACGGTCCCGTACGCAGCCGCGCTCGGCAGCTCGCAGCCCATCTGGCCGCGGGCCTTCACCAACTCGTTCCGGGTCGCGTCGCCAAGTACGACGACACGTTCACGCCGCGGGCGTTCGGTGACCTGATCCAGCAATGGGGCACGAGCACCGTGCTCATCGAGAGCGGTGCCCTGCCGGACGATTCCGAAAAGCAGGAGCTCCGCTGGCTCAATGTGGCGTTGCTACTGTCGGCACTCGAGGTGATCGCCACAGAGAGCTATGCGGAGGCCGACCCCGAAACGTACGAGCAGCTCCCGGTCAATCGCCGGGTGGCCAACGATCTC
>JAOTWK010000515.1 GCA_029862935.1 Gemmatimonadota bacterium
GGTGGTCGCGATCTTGTTGTTTCAGGATCTCTGCGTCGTGCCGCTCATGCTGCTGACGCCCCTGCTCGGCGGCGCGGACGAGGGGATCACCGCCGTGCTCCGTGCAACCCTGGTCAGCCTCCTGGTTGTCGGCGTCCTCGTCGCGGGCGGGCGATTTGTCGTCCCGTGGGTGCTGGAGAAGGTGGTAGGAGTTCAGAACCGCGAGGTGTTCACGCTGGCCATCATGTTCTTCGGGCTTGGTGCGGCCTACGTGACCGCCATGTTCGGTCTGTCACTCGCGCTCGGAGCGTTCATCGCCGGTCTGGTCGTGAGCGAATCGGAATACGGCCTCCAAGCTCTCTCCGACGTCATGCCGTTCCGTGACACCTTCACGGGGATCTTTTTCATCTCGGTTGGCATGTTGGTGGACCTGCCATTCATCGCCAACAACGCGGCCTTCGTGCTGCTGCTCACCGTAGGTATCGTGGTGCTCAAGGCATTCATGGGTGCCACGGCAACGCGCACCCTGGGCCGATCTCTTCAGGTGAGTATCGTGAGCGGCATCGGACTCGCCCAGGTGGGGGAGTTTTCATTCATCCTCGCGGTGGTCGGAAGCAGCGTGGGGTTGCTTGCTGATGACATCTATCAGGTGTTCCTGGCCATCTCGGTGGTCTCGATGCTGGCGACGCCGTTCCTCATCGCCGGCGCCGCGCCGATCGCCGACCGCATCTGTCGGTGGACACGGCAGCCTGCCCTCCAGCTCACGACACACGAGTATCAGGCCGTGTCGGTTCTTCGCGATCACGTCATCATTGTGGGATATGGCCTGATCGGTCACAACCTCGCACGCGTGCTCAAGGCCGCGGAGATCCCCTACGTGATCCTCGAGCAGAACGGACAGATCGTGCGGAGAGCCCGGATCGACCGCCAGCCGATCTTCTTCGGGGACGGCACGCGGCGTGACGTGCTCGAGCACGTTGGGATCGATCGCGCGCGCGCCCTGGTATTCGCCATCAGTGCGTCGGCAGACACCCGCCGCGGTGTCGCGGTCGCCCGGCAACTCAGTTCCAACGTCAGCATCATCGTCCGCACCCGTCTCGTCACCGAGATCGAAGAGCTTCTGCGACTCGGTGCGAATCAGGTGATCCCGGAGGAGTTCGAAACGGCCCTCGAGATCTTCAGTCGCGTGCTCAGGCTGCTCGGCATTCCCGCCAACGTCATCGAGCGTGAAGTCCACGCCGTTCGCGGCGAGCAATACGAGATGCTGCGTGGGCTCTCTCTTCCCGACTTGCGCCTCGACTCGCTGCGGCACCTCGGCGTGCAGGTGAACGTCGAAACGGTGATGGTAGAGGACGACGCCGAGGCGGTCAACGAAGATCCCGTGAGCCTGAGCCTCCGCCGCACGACTGGGGCCACGGTCATCGCCGTGATCCGCGATCGGCAGACCCACCACATTCCGGATCCAGATTTTCGGTTCCGCGCCGGCGACACGGTCGTGCTCGTGGGGACTGCCGACGCACTCGGTCAGGCCGTGCGCAGGTTCCGGGCGAGACGAGGAGACCCGCCTGACGGGAGCGCACCATCGGGCGCCGCCCTCCCCGGCCACCCGCCGACCTAAGGGGCTGCGGTCTGCCCCGCCAAGCGTACGGTGGTTGCGTGGATGTCGACCGTGTCGGCAACCCGTCGCGCATATCCGCCGCCCATGGTGACGGCCACCGGCAACCCCGCGGCCCGACACGCTCCGAATACCAGCCGATCACGATTCGCGAGGCCCTCTTTGCTGAGCGCCAGCCGACCCAGCTGATCGTCCACGTACGGATCAGCACCCGCCACGTACACCACGAGGTCCACACGAGCCGACCGCAGCGCGTCGTGGAGCGCCGTCTCGAGCACCGGGAGATACTCGTGATCGGTCATGCCATCCGGTAGCGGCATCGCGTAACGCGCCTCCTCCTTTGCGAAGGGGTAATTGCCGGAGGCGAACAGGTCCAGCACGACCACAGTCGGATCGTCGCGGAAGATTGCCGCTGTGCCGTTGCCCTGGTGGACGTCCAGATCGACCACGAGAACCGGCCCAATACGTCCCTCCGCGCGAAGCGTCCGAATCGCCACGGCGACGTCGTTGAAGACGCAATACCCCTCGCCCCGATCGGGATAGGCGTGGTGCGTCCCCCCGGCGAGGGTCACCGCCACCCCATCGGTGAGGGCCCTCCGACACGCGCCGAGGGTTCCCCCGACCGAGCGGCACGAGCGCTCGACGAGGCCCGGCGACCAGGGAAAGCCGAGTCGCCGCACTTCCGACTGGCTCAGCGTTCCCTGCCTCACTCGCGTCACGTAGGTCGGACTGTGCACACGCGTGAGGTCTTCATCGGTAGCGGCATCGGGGACCACGAGGCTCTCGACCCCCACCACGAGATCGGCAACGAGCCGCTCCCGCAAGAGCCGATATTTCAGCATGGGGAATCGGTGGCCCTGTGGGAGCGGGACCTCGAACTGATCGGTGTAGTGAACCCGCATGCACTCCTCTCGTGGCACAGGATACCCCACATCTGCAGTCCCGCACCCAATGTGATGTGTGTCCACCACTCGACGTGAAGCCCGTCACAGCGAAGATGACCGATGAAAGCTTACACTTGGGGCAACATCCGCCCTAGTGACCACGACTGGAGACTGTCATGATGAGTTCACGTCCACAACATGGTTCCCGACCCGCGCTCGCCTGCGCAATGCTCGTGGCAACTGCACTGGCCATTGGCGCGTGCGGCGACGCCGCTGCGCCCGGGGAATTCGACGCCGTTCAGACCAATCAGGCCGCGCTCGAGGCGCTGGGACCATTCGACGGTAACCCGGCAATCGAGGCGATGGGCCTGCTGACCACCGCCATGCCGGACTTCGGCGCAGCCCCGGTCGCTCCGGCCATGCCGACCGCTGACGGTCTGCCCATCCCGGAGCAGTTCCGGCTCCTCACGCAGGTCGCGCCGTTCCTGAGCCCGACGCAGCCGGCCGTGATCTTCCCGGC
>JAOTWK010000516.1 GCA_029862935.1 Gemmatimonadota bacterium
CAGTGTGCTGGACGAAACGTTCGACGCGAAGAGCGAGAATCCGATAAGCCACCACGTGAGCGAACGGCCCGCAAGGAAGTAGTCGTCTGTGGTCTTGGTCCGCTTCGCGAAGTAGAGGCCGAGTCCGACGATGAACACGACATAGAGGAAGACCATCACGAGGTCTGGAGCCGCAAGCTCGAACTGGGGCATGCTTACCTCAAGCAGTCAATTCGACAACAGGAAGAGCAACCGAAAAATGTGGCGTTTCGACGCTCAGAAGACAAGCAGGTGTGGTGATCGGCCGTCGCTAGGAATCGCGCTGTCGTACGACGCCGAAGGAGAAGCGCTGAGGCTCGAGAGGACGGCCGGACGCATCCTGCCCCCGCACATCGACATGGTAGAGGCCGCCGGCTACTGGATCACCCGCGCCCGTCGTAAAGTCCCACGTCAGGATCGGTCCGTCCGTCGCACCCCATTCCCGAACGAGCGCGCCGTCGGGCTCGACGACCCGCACCGACGCCCGGGTCGGCAGATTGACGAAAAGCACCACCGGCTCGGCCGCTTCGGGCCGGGCAGTCAGCTGCACCGCGTTCGGCTCTCGGCCGCGCACCGGCAGCCTCCCCAGCGGGGATCCCAGCAATCGGACGCCGACGACCGTGCTTCCCGCCGTACGCACGAGCACGAGCGTCGAGATCGCCTCACCGAGCGAGGGATCGAGGCGGAGCGCGTAGCGGAACACCTCGGAGGCCTCTGTGAGACGGCCCATTTCGGCCAGGAGCGTCCCCAGATTGAACGCGGCGACGTCCAGGCTCGGGCGTTCAGCCAGCGCCGCGCGGTAGGCAACCTCCGCCTCCTCGAGCCGGCCCTGTGCGCTCAAGAAGTCGGCATAGTCAGCGCGGATCCAAGCGAGGGCTGGTTGCAGTTCCAGGGCCCGCTCGTACAGCCGCGCCACATCGGTCGGATCGTTTCCTGTACCCTCGTAGGCACGCGCCAAGGCGTGAAGCCGTTGCGGACGATCGGGATCGATCTCCACCGACCGTTCGAGCGCACGAATCGCGTCGTCCCGCATGTCAAGCTGTCGATACGCCAAGCCGAGGATGAAGTGGGCCTCGCCACGTGTCTCGTCTCGCCGCAACGCGCGCTTCAACGCCTGCGCACCTGACTTCAGGATTCGCGCATCGGCTGCCCGCGTGCCAAAGACGACCTGGCCCATCCCCTGGTAGACCTCAGCGTCCAGCCCGCTCCGATCGCGTTCGTAATAGGGGTCAACGGGCATGTCGTTGGCGCGGCGTGTTGGGGCCGAAACCGGGTCACGGTCGATGACACGGATCCAATGCTCGGTGAACGAGCCGTGCGGAACGGTCCGCTCCTTCACCTGTGGCATATGGCAGCTCACGCAGTTGGCGGTCGCGACGTGATCCGTGCGTGACGGCGACGATGCGAGGCGCTGCTCGAGAGCGGTGGACGCGTGGCAGATCAAGCACGGCGCGTTTTGTGTTGCAGCATCAGGGGTGGGCTGATGCGGGTTGTGGCACGTGGCACACTCGAGTGGCTCGTCCGTCGCGCGCGTCGCGACGAAGCAGGGGCTTTGTCGCAAGCGATCGGAGTGCGAGACGATGTCGATACTTCCCGTCGCCTTGAAGAACGCCGCATGATCGCTCAAAGACTGCGACGGCTGGAAGCTAAAGACGTCTTGCCCTTCGCGTAGCACGGTGACCGGCGTGTGCACGTGACACTGATCGCAGACGTCGACACGCCGCTCGATCGGGAGGTGTTTCGGATTGACGATCGTCGCGTCGTAGATGCTGTCCGCGGGGACCTCTGTCGATCGCTCGCGCACGTGAAGCGCCCCGGGACCGTGACACCGTTCGCAGCCGATGCCCGGAACAAGCTCCGCGTACTTGCCCTCGAGGAAGGAATACGGCTCCGGATAGCTCCCGTGACAGGCGAGGCAACGGTCGGGCATGAGGCGATCGAAGCGGGCGTTGTTGATCTCATACCCGGGGCTGAAATCCCAACCTTGCTCCCGATACCACGTAAGCGGGAGTTGGAACAGACGCCCGTTCTCATCGGTGAAGTAGCTCCGAGCGATCGCCCCGCTGCCCATGACGTAGTCGATGCGTTTACGAAGCTCGTGCAGGCGCTTGCCTCCCGGGCCGATCAGGTATTCCTCTTGATACAACTCGTCGCCGATTTCGACCACCGAATAGTAGAACCCCGTGGGCTCATGGAAGAGAGCCTCGTCTAGGGGCGCCTCGATGCGTGTCTCAGGCGTCCAGCGGTGAAACGATCGAGCCATAGCATGCGCCTGGTAGGCGGACGCCGCCTCTTCGTGACAGGGCGTGCAGGCTGCGTCACCGACGTAGGCGGTGGCAGTCTCGATGTTGCGGTATCGTGCAGTCGGCTCGTCTGGCAGCGGGGCGCTCGTCGTCGGCGTCGGGGTCGTCTCGCAGCCGAGAGACAACGCTACCGCCGAGCATAGGAGCAATCGGCAAGCGCTCGTGCCGATCATCGCGAAATACCTACCCCCCATAACTGATTCTGTAAATCTGGCCACGGAAGATGTCGTTCACGTACACGCTCCCGTCAGGACCTTCCGTGATATCGAGCGGGTTGCCAAAGCCAACGAAATCGTACACGGCGAAATCCTCAAACGTCGGAGGTGTTGTGGCGAGGTCGACCACCTGCACCCGTTTCGCCCTGTCGCTTTGGCCGCTGGAATAGGTGTCCCCGAACAGTACCAAGAACAGCTTTCCACGATATGCTGCGGGAAACTGCGTCCCCTCGTAGACGATCATGCCGCCAGGGGCTACAATTTGCGGCCACACGTGCAGTGGCCCCACGAACCCCTGAGTGGAACTCGCTCCGAGCTCGACCGGCCAGCCGTAATTGCCCCCGGCGACAATCCCGTTCAGCTCGTCGTCGCGTTCCGGGCCGTTGTCGGTGGAAAACAGGTTGCCTGCATCGTCGAACGCCAGATCAAAGCAATTGCGAAAACCCTGGGCGTA
>JAOTWK010000517.1 GCA_029862935.1 Gemmatimonadota bacterium
CGATTATCTGTCGGGCGATGATGATCCGGCCGATGGAAAGACCAAGGTATTCAGCACGCTGTTCGCCACCAATCACAAGTTCTACGGCTTTGCCGACCTGTTTCTCGACATTCCGGCCCACACGGCTGGCCTCGGCCTGGAGGACATCGCGCTCAAGGGATCGTACGCGCTGCGCAACGACCTGACCCTCGCGGCCGACCTCCATTCCTTCCACCTCGCCAAGCAGGGACTGCTCAGCACCAAACACCTCGGCGAGGAGCTCGATCTCACGGGCAGCTATCGCTACAGCCCCGATCTGTCGTTCACCGGCGGGCTGTCGTACGTGTTTGCCGCCGACGCGTTCAGCGAGATCGGCCGGCTTGGCGAGAACATGACCTGGGTCTACGTCATGCTGAACGCAGCCTTCTGAGTGGTGACGGGATCCCCTTTGTCGAGGCCGAGTTCGGCCCTCTCGATTCCGCTGCGACAGGGTCCGCTGGGGCTGGGACGCTGGTTGCTGGCATTCGCACTGCCGACGCTGGCCCTTCCCGGACTCGCCCCGGCGCAGACCGTCCACGAGGCCTACCGCGTTCGCGATCTCAACGTGACCGCGACTCGGAATCCGCGACTTGGCTTCGACACGCCGATGTCGGTCACGGTGCTGGATGATGCGCTCCTCAGCGAGCGACAGCCTAACAGCGCCGCGGATCTCTTTCTCGAGGTGCCCGGCCTCGACGTCGACGGTGTTGGCACCACCCAGCGGCAGCCGATCATTCGCGGGCTTCAGGGCCAGCGGATTCTGGTGTTGGAGGATGGGCTCCGACTGAACAATTCACGCCGCCGCCAGGACTCGGGTGAGATCCCCGCGTTGGTGGACGTGTCCACGCTCGACCGGGTCGAGGTTGTTCGTGGGGCGTCCTCCGTGCTGTATGGGTCCGATGCCATCGGCGGAGTGATCAACCTCATCACCCGCGGCCCGCCCCTGGCGGCGCGCGGCACGGTAGTTCACGGGAAGGTCTCCTACCGGTACAGCACGGTCGACAATCAGAGCCGGCCCGCTGCGACCCTGTTCGGCGGGTCGGGCCCGGTGTCGTTCCGCCTTACCGGCAGCTATCGGTCGGCGGATCCGTATGAGGCGCCGGGGGGTCGCTTTGGCGGCGTGACGCTAGCGCGTGACACTCGGGTCCGGGATACCGGGGTCGAAGACTATTCCGTGAGCGGATCCGTCGGGTACCGGCTTTCGTCGCGCCACGACCTCTTCATGAAGTACGACCGGTATCGGGCTGACAACGCGGGATTTGGCTTCGTGGATCCCAACGTTTTGGGTGAGGGTCTCTCCACGGTTCAGCTGCTCTTCCCGTCGCAACGGTTCGAGCGCTACACGGCCGGGTACCGAGGCGCCGACCTTGGCGTCGGGCCGTTCGATGGCCTCGAGGTCACCGTATACCTGCAAGACAACGAGCGCGACTTCCACACCAACGTGTTCTCGCCCTTTCCCCAGCCGGCCCCGGCCGGTGCCGGCGTCAGCATCCAGAGCCGGAACTTCACCGACATCGCCACCTACGGATTCCGCGCCGAGTTCAAGAAGCTGGTCGGTGGCCGCCATCTGGTGACGTATGGGGTCGATCTCTATCGAGACGATTCCCGCAACACCGACACCACCATCACCACGGTCGTCGGGACCGGGCCAGCGAGTCCCACCGTCCGCGGCACGCCGCGGCTTCCGGACGCGACGTTCCGGAGCCTCGGCGGATTCGTTCAGCTGGCCTTGAGCCTGAGCCCTCGAGCCGACCTGATTGTCGGGGGACGGTACCAAGACGTACGGGCCGCGACACGGGAGACACCATCTCTCGCCGCCCCGCTGTTCGTCGACACCGATCGAAACGTGGTGGGCTCGGCGAGCATGCTCTACCGGGCGACGGAGGAGTTGAGCGTGGTGGCCACCGTGGGTCGCGCATTCCGATCGCCCAACCTGGTCGAGCGCTTCTTCAACGGACCGTCACCGGAAGGCCGAGGGTTCTGGGTACGGAACCTCGCGCTCGACGCCGAGACCAGCCTCAACACCGAAGTCGGACTGCGGTTCCGGTCCGGACCGGCGTATGTGGAGGGATTCGTCTTCAGGAACACGGTGTACGACGCCATCCGGACCGTGCCGACGGGCAATCAGGTGAACGGGGTCACCGAGTTCCAAAACATCAACATCGACCAACTGCGAATCACCGGCGTCGAGTTGGCAGCGACCGTGCGATTGGGTGAGAGCGTGACGCTCGGGGCTGGCTATTCCCACCTGTCACCGCGAGCCGTCGGCGAACCGGACGTGCCGTTGGGCGACGGGTACTCGAACAAACTCACCGGGACGCTGCGCTATGCCCACCCGGATGGCCGGTTCTGGGTCGAGTATGCCGTTCGCCACAATGGACGACGCGAGGACGTCGAGTTAGGCGCCAGTCCGGTCGGCGATATCATCCCGGCCTTTACCGTGCACGGTCTGCACGGGGGGCTGTCGCTGGGTCGTCAGCAACTCGCCGTCTCCATGACCAATCTGACCAATGCGCTTTACGCCGAAGCGCCCAATGTTGGGTTCTTCCGGCCGGAGCCGAAACGGAACATCACGCTTACCTGGTCGTTCGGGTTCTAGTGACTGCATCGCAGGCCTTCTGCGGGAGGCCAACCACCTCGGAGGTTCGGAACATGCGCGCTGTAACAGACTCTTTCACCAGACTCCTGACGGTCCCCGTATACATCGCACTGATGGCGATCGTCTCTATGGCGGGATGCAAGTCGGATCGCGCGGCCCGGGACCAGGCATTGGTCCTTCCCGAGGGCAAGATCGCCTCGACCCACCCGGGCCAGGCGATCTTCGACCGCACCTGCTTCGCCTGTCATTCGATTGGTGAAGGGCCGCGGGTGGGCCCCGATCTCAAAGGCGTGCATGATCGTCGAACAGGCGAGTGGCTGGTCCGCTGGATGGAGGACCCGCTCGGCATGGCGAAGAACGACTCCATC
>JAOTWK010000518.1 GCA_029862935.1 Gemmatimonadota bacterium
CGAAGGTGGTGAACACCCTGCACGCGACGAGCTTCAACGTTGGACCCACGCTCCTCCGTTGGTTGGCGCTGGCGGCGCCGGCCACGTACGCGGCGATCCTCGAGGCCGATCGCGACAGTTGCGCGCACCGAGACGGGCACGGCAACGCGCTGGCCATGCCCTATCATCACCCGATCCTCCCACTGGCGTCGCGCCGCGACAAACACACCGAGGTTCTGTGGGGGATCGCCGATTTCCGACATCGGTTTGGCCGCCAACCCGAAGGGATGTGGCTCCCCGAGACCGCCGTAGATGCCGAGACGCTCGACGTGCTCGCCGACGCCGGCATGCGCTTCACCGTGCTGGCGCCCCACCAGGTCCGCGACGCACCACCTGGCGGGCTGCCGGGCCTCTACCGCACGCCGTCGGGCCGCACGATCGCCGTATTCCTGTATGACGGCTCGATCTCCCATGATGTGGCGTTCGGCGCCCTGCTGCGCGACGCTGGGGAGTGGGAACACCGCATGGTCGACGGTGCGGATCGGCGTCTGGTCGCGATCGCCACGGACGGGGAGACCTACGGCCACCACCACAAGTTTGCCGAGATGGCTCTGGCGGCGGTGCTCGACAAGCTCGCGCACCGTTCCGATGTGTGCGTCGAGAACTTCGCCTCGTTCTTGGCTCGTCACCCGCCCCGACACGAGGTGGACCTCGTGGCCCCGACGTCGTGGAGCTGTGTGCACGGGGTCGAGCGATGGCGAGCGGAATGCGGCTGTCGGATGCATCCCGATCGTCCCACTCAGCAGCAGTGGCGATCGGTGCTCCGAGAGAGCCTGGACTGGCTTGCCGGTGAGTTGCATGCCGCATTCGAGCGCGAGGGTACGCCGCTCTTTGGCGATCCGTGGGCCGCCCGCGACGAGTTTGGAAAGGCCATTGCCGCGGGCAACGAGGCGTGCGTGGCATTCGCCACCGACCGCGTGCGCTCGACCAACCCCGAGGACCGCATCCGGGCAGCGGAACTCCTCGACATGGAACGCAATGCGCTCGGGATGTTCACCTCGTGTGGCTGGTTCTTCGACGACATCGGGGGCATCGAGTCGAGACAGGTGCTGCGGTACGCCGCGAGAGCCATCGATCTGGCGGGTGACGAGCGGGTCCGACTCGAGGACGGGTTGCGGCAGCGTCTCGCAGCGGCCAAGAGCAACGACACCGCCGTCGGCAGCGGTCGTGACGTCTACGATGGCGGGAGGCCGGTGGTTCCGGCGGAGGCCCGCGTCGCCGCCGGAGGCGGTGCCCGCCTCGCTCTGGGAATGACCCTGCCAACGGCAGTCGGGCCGTTCGATGTGCGCCGCGCAACGGACGGTCACCATGACGTAGCCGTCCAGGTGACCGATCGTCGAACCGGCAGGAGCCACACGTGGAAGATCGACACCACTCGTCCCAGCACAGGGCGCCTGCACCATCGCCTTTCGGGCACAGACCCGGACGTAACTCACACGGCCACCGTGTCCGACCTGCCGTTCGCCATTCAGCGGGCGGTATGCCCGATCCTTTACGCGGATATCGTACGCTTGCGGTACGTCGACGCGGAGCGTCAGGCCCTGTTATCGGGTGCCGAGCCCGTGGAGGTGGCGAGGGGTGTCCTGCTTCGGCTCGTCGAGGGCCTGGCGGCCCGCAGCGACGATTGCGAGCCGGTTCACGACGTGCTCGACCTCTTCGATCTATTGGAGCGTCACTACCCCTTCGATGCCCAGACGCGGTTCTATCGGGTATGGCAGCACGCGGTGGGGGCTCGACGCCGTAGCCTGGGATCGATCGCCCATCGGATGGGCTTCGCCTAGACCATGGAACCTCTGCGCTTCGTCTTCGCGGTTCACGTCCACCAGCCCGTGGGGAACTTCGACCACGTGTTCGAAGAGCACGTTCGGGACGTTTACCTCCCGTTCCTCTCTGCGGTCGCCGAGCGGGACTTCCTCCCGATTGCCCTTCACGTCTCCGGACCGCTGCTCGAGTGGCTGGAAGACCACGACTCGCGCTATCTCGATCTCATCGGCCGGCTGGCAGCAGACGGCAAGCTCGAGCTCCTGCTCGCTGGCTTCTACGAGCCGATTCTGGTTGCGATCTCCCGAGAGGATCGCCTGCAGCAGATCGGCTGGATGCGCGAGGCGCTGCACACGCGATTCGGCATCGACGCCACCACGCTGTGGTTGACCGAGCGTGTGTGGGAGCCGGGCTTGCCCGCCGACCTGGTCCACGCCGGTGTGGAATGCCTCCTCGTTGACGATCGCCACTTCTTGGTGACCGGGTTCGAGCGCGACGATCTTCATGCCCCGTACCGGACCGACAGTGACGGGCGCACCGTGGTGGTCTTGCCCATCGACGAGCGGCTCCGGTATCTGATTCCGTTCCAGCCGCCTAGCGACACGGCGGCCTACCTTCGTGGCCTGCGGGAAAGCGGGCGACCGCTCGCGGTGTTTGCGGATGACGGCGAGAAGTTCGGTGGCTGGCCGGGTACCAAGGCGTGGGTCTACGAGCGGGGGTGGTTGGCCTCCTTCTTCGAGACCGTGGGGCGACTAGTGGACGACAAAGTTGTGCGGCTCGTGACGCCGTCACAGGCCTGGCGCGAGGTCGAGAGTGCGGGCCTCGCGTATCTCCCCAGCGCGTCGTACCGCGAGATGGAGGGGTGGTCGCTCCCCCCGGGAGCAGCGACGCGCCTAGAGCGCATCGAGACCGAGTGGGGCGACGACCGCATCAACGGTGCGGACGGTGCTCTGCTCCGCGGCGGCCACTGGCGGAACTTCCTGGCCAAGTACCCCGAGTCCAACCGGATGCACAAGAAGGCCCTGTATTTGTCGCAGCTCTGCCGGGAACGGGGCGACCCGGCACCGGTGCGCCGCGACATCGGTCGCGCCCAGTGCAACGACGCCTATTGGCACGGTGTCTTTGGCGGGCTGTATCTCCCCCACCTGCGCGCGGCGCTCTGGCGCCACCTC
>JAOTWK010000519.1 GCA_029862935.1 Gemmatimonadota bacterium
TCCTGGACAACTCGTTGAAGGTGACGACGGGTACGTTGCCGCCGGGTGCCGGCCGTCAGCTCTATGTCGACAACTGTGCACGGTGCCACGAGCTGCCCGACCCACGGCAGCATTCGGCCAGCGATTGGGCTTCCGTGGTGATCCGGATGAGGCAGTACATGGTGCAGATGCTCCACCTGTCGCCACCGCAGAGCGAGGTTCAGGAGATCATTCTGTATTTGGAGCGAGTCTCGCCGGGAGCATCATAGGGCGACGACATACACCATCACGTCCCCCCCACCAAGAGCAGCGACGAGGCGGCCCCACCTGGGGCCGCTTCGTCATGCTCGCAGATCTCTGAGACTCCCGACCTTCGCGGCGCGAACCGTGTTGCAGTGAATCTCGACCGTGTCATCCGGCCGTCTCGCATACCCACCAGCGAGCACAACGGCCGCTGGCACGCCTTCAGTCCGGAGCGCATCCATCACGAACTGGTCACGCCGGCGCAGGCCCTCGATGGTGAGCCTGAGACCGCCCAGTTGATCTTCGGCATACGGATCGGCGCCGGCCAAGTAGAAGACGAGATCCGGCGCGTGCTGTCGGACGATCTGCGGGACATGCCGTTCGAGCAGCGCCTGGTACTCGGCGTCGCCCGTCCGGTCGCGGAGCGCAAGATCGAGATCGCTGGGCGGCTTCCACGCGGGGTAGTTGTGATCCTGGTGGATCGACATGGTGAACACGGTGGGGTCGGCGACGAAGATACTGGCGGTGCCGTTGCCGTGATGCACGTCGCAGTCGAGCACGAGTGCCCGCTCAAGCGCGCCGTCGCGGCGCAGTGCCCGAATGGCGATCGCCACATCGTTGATCAAGCAAAACCCCTCGCCGTGATCTGCGAAGGCGTGGTGGAAACCGCCTCCGAGGTGCACGGCGATGCCGTGCTGGAGCGCGAGTTGCGCCGTACGAATCGACCCGCCGGCGCAGCGCCACATGGCCTCGCGGAGGTCCGTAGAGAAGGGCACCTCGAGTAGGAGTTGCTCCGCAACCGACAGCCGACCGGCCAGAATCTTCTCTACATACTCTCGCGTGTGCACCAGGAGCACGTCATCGTGTGACGCCGGTTCCGGTGCGACGAAGTCCGCTGCCGTCAGGGTGTGCTCTGCGAGCAACTGGTCACGGATGAGACGGTACTTTGCCGTGGGGAACACGTGAGGGCCAATGTCGACTTCGTACGAGGGATGCCACACGACGGCCAGTGACATGTTCGAGCCTCTCCGATGCGTCCGCTGTCGCCCCCCCCGCTACCCAGGGCCGACTGCGCGCTACCCGTAGCGCCAGGTCTCGCCCGGCTCGAGCACTTTCACGTCGACGATTTTCGGCTCGAAACCCTTCGTGTCTTGCTTGAGTAAGGGCCAGGTCTTGTAGTGGATCGGGATCGCCACCTTGGGCTGAATCATCTCGGCGGCACGCGTGGCGAGCTCTGGTCCCATGGTGAAGCGGTCCCCGATGGGAATGAGCGCAATATCCGGTCGGTAGATCTCTCCCAAGAGCTTCATGTCACTGAAGAGCGAGGTGTCACCGAGATGGTAGACCGTGACGCCTCCCAAATGCACCACCACGCCACAGGGCAACCCCATGTAACGCCCGTTGTAGGACGACGAGTGGAAGGCTTGGGTGAAGGCGACCCAGCCGAACGGTGCATCGATCTTGCCACCGGGGTTGCCCGGCTCGCAGGCGATGCCCTGCTCACCGAGGTACTCGCAGATCTCGAAGGCTGCATAGACGGTAGCACCGTTCGCCTTGGCAATTGCCACGACATCTCCGAAATGATCGGCGTGCCCATGCGTGAGCACGATGGACTGGCACGATACGTCACCAGGCTTCATGGTGGCGACCGGATTGCCTGTGAGAAACGGGTCGATGGCGACCCGCTGTGAGCCGTTGTCCAATAGGAACCCGGCGTGTCCGAGGAATGTCAGTGTGATGCCCATAAATCGCCCCTCTCTCACGACAACGTGGTGGCTGCTCCAGCGTCGCCCAGCGAGGGAATCATAACTCCGCGCGCGCAGGCGTCCATATCACTGTGCGCGAGACCTTTGCAAATCTGGGCGTCATTCCCCAAATTGCGGCCACCGCAATCCACCCCACTTCTGGGGAGCGCCTTGAGCTCAGCATGACGCTACTGATCCTCGTCTCCATCACCCTGTTGCTGGCCAGTTCCGTCTGGGCCGTGGTGCTCGCCGCCCGGACGCCCGGCGCTACACTGCGGGTCTTCGCTGGATTCCTGGTCCTGCTGGGACTGGGCATCACGGCAGTGCTGGTCACACGGCTCGAGTCGTGGACGTTCGTGGCGCTGTTCGAGTCGGCCGATCTCACCGCGTTGGGAATGGCCGTGGCCGTGTCACTGACGGTGGTGCTGTTCAGCAGGGTCGCCGTGGAGCAGCATCGCGTACAGCAAGCGTTCGGGGCCGAGCGGGCGTATCTCGCGGAGTTGCTGGAGAACTCGCCCGAAGCCATCGTCCTGACCGATCCACAGGGACTGATCCGGCGTGTCAATCGGCCGTTCACCGAGCTGTTCGGCTACACACCCGAGGAGATTCTGGGCCGGGACATCGATTCGTTGCTCATGCCTCAGGATTTGCCGACGGGGGGGCGCAGTATCACCCAACAGGTTGCCTCGGGTCAGCGAGTGAATCTGGAGGCGGTCCGACAGAAGAAGAACGGCATCTTGGTCGAGGTTGTGATCATCGGCGCTCCGGTGCGCGATGCGACGGGGCAGATCGCGGTCTTTGCCATCTACCGTGACATCACCGAGCACAAGCGTTTGGAGCGGGAGCTGCGCCGACTCGAGAAGGCCGTTGAGACCACGCAGTTGGGTGTGACGGTGACGGACATCGAGGGGAAGATCCTCTACACCAACCCAGCTGAAGCTGCCATGCACGGCTGGTCGGTCGACGAGCTGCTCGGAAGGGACGTGCGGGTGTTCGCGTCT
>JAOTWK010000520.1 GCA_029862935.1 Gemmatimonadota bacterium
TATCGGGGTTCCTCAACTTCATCCTGCTCGCGCTGTTCATCCAGTTGGTGGCGCGCGCCAGGGGCCTGCTGAAGATGGGCTACAGTTTCGAGGACATTCGTGCTGCGTTGCTCGCTGAGGCGCAGGCACTGGAGGAAGAGGCGGAGGCGGCGGGATCAGGAAAGTTCATGCGGCGAGTGAACGGACTGTGGAACCGGTTGTGGGCCGGCTGGTTCGGGCGGACATACTTCCGCGCGGTCGGATTCAGACTCAAGAAGCCCAAGCGCCGCGCGCTCCCGTCGAGCGATGCGACCGAGCTCGTCTTGGGTCGGGCCGCGACGGAGATCTACCAACAACTTCCCAGTGGCGTTCGCCGTCGTCTGCCCGACGTCCCGGACGTGATCCGGCAACTCGAGCACGACGCCGAGTTGTTGCGTCGACGTGGGGAGACGGGCGAACGGCTGGCCACCGCTGTGGTGGCCCTCGAAAACGTGCGCCTGGGACTGCTCAAGGTGCAGTCGGGCATGGCGACCATGGAGGATCTCACCGCGGATCTCGAGCGTGCGCGCGAGATAGGGGTGCAGATCGATGCCGAGTTGGCCGCACACAAAGAGGTCAAGGAACTGCTGCAGGGGTAGCATCGGTGGCGCCTACCCGTGCCCCGTGTATACTACAAAACGAATTCTCTGAGGAGCGTCGATCGATGCGCAGGCATACCCTTGCTGTTCTCGCCGCGACGGGCGCGGCACTCATGCTCGCCACACCGGCTGCATGTCAGCAGCAGGTCGAGCCGCTCGAAGTTGGGGCTGTTGCCCCGGACTTCGAGCTGTCCGGTGCGACCCGTTACGGTGTGCTGCGGGACCCCGTCACCCTCAGCGACTTTCGAGGCAAGACCGTCGTGCTCGCGTTCTTCTTCCGAGCACGAACCCGTGGCTGAACGATTCAAATGCACGCGTACCGTGATCAGTACGCGCAATTGTTCCGCAACGGCCGCGACGTCGTGCTCATCGCGATCAGCACGGACTCGCCAGAAGCGCTCGCGTCCTGGGCGAAAGACGACGAGTTCCCGTTCCTGTTCGGCAGCGATGAAGGGGCGAATGTCGGAAGACTGTATGGTGCGCCGCGTAGCCGCGCATTGTTCGTGATCGATCCGAACGGCACCATCGCGTTCGTCGCTGCCCCGTTTCGCGAGATCGATCCCATGGCGTATGAAGAGCTGGCAGCCGCCATCGACGCAATCGCTCAGGCGCCATCGGACGAGGGCGGATTGTAGACGACGCTTGGCAAGGGGGATGCAACGAGGGCGCGGCACCTGCCGCGCCCTCGTTGCATCTCTTCATGGTGAGCGTCAGGTGCCGCCGAGCACCTGGGCGAGCGCCGTCACGAGATCTTGGTCTGCGCCGACCCCTGTATACGCGACGCGGCCATCTGCACCGAGGATCACGACGTATGCCGTCGTGGGAGCCTTGTAGGCTCGTGTGGCGCGCCCGCGCGCGTCAAACAGGAACCGGAACGGTGCCGGGTGCCGCTCGAGGTGTCGGCGGATGGACCGCGGGCGTTGGTTGACGCCGACCGCCATGACCACGAAGTCCACGCGGTCACCGTATCGATCGTAGGCGGCTTCCATCGTGGGAGCGAGCGCCTCACAAACCTCGCACCAGGTGGCCCAAAACTCGAACAGCACCGGACGACGCCCGACGTATCGAGACAACTCCACGTCGTTTCCGTCGAGATCTTCGACCGTAACTGGATCAGGAGTCGTCCCGACGGGGAGCCCGACGGCGTTCGTGGCCTGCGCAGACCCAACGGGTGCGAACGGCCCGATGAGAAACGCTCCGGCGACGGTTCCAAGCGCGAGCCAACGTGCGACCATTACCACACCATCCCCATCTGAATGAAGTAGTACTCCGCCATGGCAAGCATCACGAAGCCGGCGAGCCTCTTGATCCACACCATCCAGCGCCCGGATTTCGGCAGAGCTGCCAGCGTTCCGGAGAATACCCCGACCGCGATGAGGAGTGCCGTCATGCCGATTGAAAACACGAACAGGTAGAGAAATCCCAGCATGGCGTTCCCGGTCGCGGCGACCCAGGTCAGCACGACGGCAAACGCGGGCGCCCCGCACGGTGCCGCAACGATGCCTGACGTCGCTCCCAAGAGGAAGACGGCTGGATATGACCCACCACCCAGCTTCCCGGCCCACGCGACAATTCGCTGTGGCGCGGCCACGGGAATGACGTCGAGCATGGCCAGGGCGAAGAGGAGGAGCAGGTTGCCGATGGCGAACCGGGCCCACGGATTCGAAGCCACGGTGCCGAAGAGCGAGCCCGTGAGCCCGGCGAGCATCCCCAGAAATGCATAGAGCAGCGCGAGGCCGGACACGTACGTGAGGGTCAGGCGGATGGTCCGCCAACGCGACGTGTGGCGGTCGGTGGACGCCGCGAGAATCCCCGCCGTGATCGGAATCATCGGGTAGATGCACGGGGTGAGGCTCGTCACGATCCCGGCGCCGAACAACGTGAGGAGCGCGATGATTGGCCGGTTTTGGATCGTGTCGGCGAGGCCCGATTGCGCCACCGCAGCGAGAAGGTCCAGTGCGTAGATCTGTCGCCTCCAGACGAAAGTGACGCCGACATTGGCGGGTCACGCTCCAAGATAGCGGCTGGCACGCAGGGCGTCAGTCGTAAACGTGACGGGTTTGCCGCAACGGGTTGCCAAGCGAGGTGCGCCGGTGAAGATTCGCGCAGCCTGATGCGGCCAGGTGGGTCGCGTTCCACGTGCGGGGAGGACCACAGATCGATGGGTACGAACGGTCGCAAGCTTCCGTCAACGGCGTACGAGCTCAAAGAGGGTGAGACGTTCGTCCCCCTCACCAAGGGCGAAACGCTCGCCGAATTCACGATCAAGGCCGCCATCGCGGGTGCCATCTTGGGCATCATCTTCGGTGCGGCGAACACGTACCTCGGCCTCAAAGCTGGTCTTACAA
>JAOTWK010000522.1 GCA_029862935.1 Gemmatimonadota bacterium
GGGCTGGCCGAGGTGACGTCGCGCGTCCGGGAGTTTGCGGATCTGGTGCGCTTCGACATCGATCCCGAGCCGGCGATCGACGGCGGGCGCTGAGGCTGTGCATGGCCCCCGCGCCTGGGAGGTCGGGCGACGTCAGGCGTGAAAGGAACGAGACTGGCGTGAGCACAGCCGATCGGTATCGAGCGGCCGGCGTCGATCTGGATGCCGCCGAGCGCGCGAAGCATCGGATTGCCGAGGCGGTGGCATCGACGCGGACCCAGCTTGCCCGTGGCATGGTTGGCGCCTTCGGCGGTATGCTGCGCCTCCCCACCGATATCGAGCGGCCGACGTTGGTGATGAGCACCGATGGTGTCGGCACCAAGGTGCTCGTCGCGATCCGGACCGGTCGGCACGACACGGTCGGCGAGGATCTGGTGAACCACTCGGTCAATGACATCCTGGTTCACGGCGCGCGACCGCTCGCCTTTCTCGACTACATCGCCCACGCCGATGCGCCGGCCGACACGCTGGCGGCCCTCGTCGATGGGGTGGCCCGTGGGTGCCGTGTCCACGGCATGACCCTCGTCGGCGGCGAGACTGCGCAGCTTCCCGATCTTTATCATTCGGGGCACTACGATCTGGCGGGCACCATCGTCGGGGTCGTCGGAGAGGATGAGGCGCTTCACGGCGATCGGGTAGCAGTGGGAGACCTGCTGGTCGGCTATGCCTCGAGCGGATTGCACACGAACGGGTACACGTTGGCGCGTCGCATTCTCTTCGACGAGATGGGACTGGACGTGAACGACGACGTCCCCGCGCTCGGCACACCGGTGGCCGACGTGCTGCTCGCGGTCCATCGCAGTTATCGCAGCGCGATTGAGCCGGTGTTGTCCGCGGTGCACGCACTGGCCCACATCACGGGCGGTGGCATTCCCGGGAATCTCGCGCGCTCACTCCCGCTGAACCGGGCCGCTCGGGTCGATCGCTCGACGTGGCCCGTGCCCGCACTGTTCGGGGTGCTTCAAGATGCTGGTCAGGTGAGTCAGGACGAGATGTACCGGGTGTTCAACATGGGCCTCGGCATGATCGCCGTGGTCCCGCCGGACGCCGTGGCCGGGGTACGGCGTGCGGCGGATGGGGCGGGGGTCGAGACGTGGGAGATCGGGACCGTCGTCCAGGGCGATGGCGTCCAGCTCGTGTGAGCTTGCCGTGACGGACGCCGAAGCGATGGCCCGGGCCCTGGAGTTGGCCCGACGTGGCTGGGGACGCGTAGCCCCCAATCCGCTGGTCGGAGCGGTGCTCCTGCGGGAGGGTCGACTGCTCGCCGACGGATATCATGCCGAATTTGGCGGCGAGCACGCGGAGATCCGGGCGCTCGGGGATTGTGACGACCCCAGCGGAGCCACCTGCGTGGTGACGCTCGAGCCGTGTGCCCATCACGGCAAGACCCCTCCCTGTGCCGATGCGCTCATTGCGGCGGGCGTGGCGCGTGTTGTCTTCGCGCTGCCCGATCCCGACCCGGCAGCCGGGGGGGGCGCTGACCGGCTGCGCCAGGCGGGGATCGAGGTGGAGGAGGGAGTAGGCCGTCGGGACGCGGCGGCGCTCAATGCCCCGTTCCTGTGGTCGCGGCTGCGGCCCGAACGCCCGTTCGTGGCGCTCAAGATGGCCACCTCGTTGGATGGATTCGTGGCCGACCGATCCGGCGCGTCGCGGTGGATATCGGGTCCGGACGCGCGCGAATACGCCCACTGGCTCCGAGCGGGATTCGATGCGGTCGCGGTGGGGCGGGGGACGGCGGTCGCCGACGATCCGGCGCTCACCGTCCGTGGGAGCGTGGTGCCGCGCGTGGCCCCGGCCCGGGTGGTGTTTGCCCGGGACGGCGAGCTGCCCCAGACGCTGAAGCTGGTACGAACGGCCCGCGAACAGCGTACGGTTGTCTTCGTGCGTCCCGATGCCGAGGGCCGCATGCGCCGATCGCTGGCGGGGAGCGAGGTTGCGGTTCGGGCGGCGTCCGATCTCGGCGCGGCGCTCCGGGACCTCGCGGCGCAGGGCGTTGCCTCAATTCTGGTGGAGGGTGGTGGGACCCTGGCCACCGCATTGCTGGACGCGGACCTCGTAGACCGCGTGCACTGGATTCAGGCGCCATGTTGGCTTGGTGACGGCCGCCGAGCGTTCGGTCGGCGTACGCCGACCGCGCTTGGCGACGCGCGGGCGTGGACCGTCACCGAGCGCCGCGCCTTGGGACCGGATACATTATTGGTGATCGATCGAGAGCTATGTTTACTGGAATCGTGACCGCATTGGGCTCGGTGAAGGCCGTGAGCCGTGACGGTGATCGGCTCGCCATCGCCATCACGGCGCCGTACGACGATCTGGCCGTGGGCGAGAGCGTCGCGGTCAACGGGGTCTGTCTCACGGTGGTCGAGTGCGGCCCGCGCTGGTTCAAGGTCGAGGCCGTCGTCACCACCCGCGGGCGAACCCGTCTCGGCGAGATTCGGGACGGCGAGCCGGTGAATCTCGAACGGGCCATGCAGATGGGAGATCGATTCGGCGGGCACCTGGTACAAGGGCATGTCGACGGGGTGGGCGAAGTCGTGGCGGTACGCCCATCGGCCGATGCGCTGCTCATCGACATTGCTGTCTCCGGCGAGGTGGCCGAAATCAGTGTACCCTACGGCTCGATCGCAGTCGATGGCGTGAGCATGACCGTGAATGCCGTGCCCGCACCTGGCATCGTGCAGCTCTCCGTGATCCCGTTCACTCGGGATCACACGACGCTGGGCCGTCTGGCGCCGGGTGATGGTGTTCATGTGGAAGCCGACGTGATCGGCAAGTACGTGCGCCAGCTGCTGCAGCAGCGAGGCGCGGTGCAGGCATAGGAGGCCGTCATGCCGTTCGGGACCATCGAACAGGCGATCGAAGACATCGCGCAGGGCAAACTCGTCTTGGTGGCCGACGACGAAGATCGAGAAAGCGAAG
>JAOTWK010000521.1 GCA_029862935.1 Gemmatimonadota bacterium
TACGACCGCCGCACGGGACGCGCTGAACGCCTATCAGCTGGCCAAGTGCATCAGCGGGTTCACGACCTACGGGATGTGGATCGACGGCGCGGACTTCTTCAAGCTCCGCTCCCTCTCCCTCTCGTTCCGGCTGCCCAGCAGAATCATCCCGGGGACCCAGTCGGCAATCCTCCAGATTCAGGGCCGGAATCTCTTCCGGATCACCGACTACGTCGGGATCGACCCGGAGGTCTCGGAGCAGGGCAGCCAGGATGAACTGTGGCGACAGGAGTACTACAACCTGCCAACGCACCGGTCATTCATCGCGAGCCTCCGGCTCGAGTTCTAACGGCGAGGAGAGACAAGCCATGACACGCACACACTTGATGCGGTGCAGCGGCGGACGGCTCCTCCCCGGAGTGATCGCCTGCTGCGTGATCCTCGCCGGATGCGACGTGACGAATCCAGGTCGCATCCTGGACGAGGATCTGAACAACGAACTCACCTTCCGGGCGCTCGTCACGGGTATGTCGAGCGACTTCTCGGAGGGATTTATGGACCTCAACTTCACCATGGCTCGCGCCAATGACGAGATCACGGGAAGCGGCAGCTACTTCACTACAGGGCTCGTCCGCATTGGGATCTTCGAGCGCGACGATATGAACGACCAGTGGGGCTCAATGCACCGGGCCCGCTGGGTTGCCGAATCCGGGCTCGAGCGCATGCGCGAGGCCATGGACGACGCGACGTTCAACGCGAGCCCGCTCACGGCTCGAGCCTACCTCTTGGCCGCGTTTGCCCACCGTGCGCTCGGGGAGTGCGCGTGCTACGCCGTCATCGACGGCAGCGGCGTGCTGAGCCACGAGGTCCACTTTGACAGTGCCGTCGCCCGAGCGGACGAAGCCATCCGAATCGGTCAGGCCGCCGGTGAAAGCGACATCGTGACGGCCGCGTATGGTGTCCGAGCGCAGGCGAACATGCACCTGCGGAACTGGGCTGCAGCCGCAGCCGACGCCAACCGGATTGCGACGGATTTCGAGTATATCGCCTACTACGATGCCAACTCGGGTCGTGAGAACAACACGGTCTACGTCGAGACACACCAGCGGGCGGAGATGTCCGTGTATGGAACGTATGCGGCGACCTTGAACCCGCCGGTCAACCCCGCGACGGACCTCGGAGGCGACCCGCGGGCGCCGTGGTTCGACTGCACCGACGCTGCCAACCGCCCGGCCGACTGCAATTCCCATCAGGGCGCGGACGGGCTCACGCCACACTACATGCAGCGGAAGTACGACAACCTCGGTGCTGATGTGCCGCTCGTAAAGGGCACCGAGATGCGCCTCATCGAGGCCGAGGCAGAGCTCAACGGGACCGCGAACCTCGGCACGTTCGTCGGGCTCGTCAACCAAGCCCGGTCCCATTACGGCCTGGGGCCGCTCGCCACGCCAGCGACGGCGAACGACGCATGGATCATGCTGGACAACGAGAGGCAGCTCACCCTCTGGCTGGAGGTCCGCCGGCAGGCCGACGCGCGCCGGTGGGATGAGGACGGCCGAGCGTTCATGCCGGCGGTTCAGTACATCATGGGGCTGACGGCAACCCCATACGAAAAGGACCCGGGCATTGCGAAGCGGATGACGTGCGTTCCGATATCGTTCGACGAATGCTCGACGAATCCGAACCTCGCGGGCGCTCCGGAATGTGAGGGGAACTACTGACAACACCCGCGGTGCCCGGCGAGCCAGGCCGGCCGGGCACCCAGGCCATTTTCCAGCAGAACCTAACTCCAGCGGTGGCCGCTGCGGATCCGTCCCAGCGGCCACCGAGCGCGAAAGGGGTGGGCGTGACGACGAACGGCCACCCACCGCACGGGAGGAATCCATGAGATACAAGCTCGTCACGCTCACGGCGACCCTGGCCGTCCTCGCGGTCCCGCCCCTGATAGCCCAGAACGACCCGATAGCCGTCGCAGAAACCCATCGGCTCCTGGAGCGCCACGTCGAGAGCTTGAACCACGAGATTGATGTGCTGAACAGGCGCATCGACGACATCATGTTCTTCCAGCGGCTCGGCGACATCGCCGAGATCGACATCGTGCGGCTGACGGGACCGGCGCTCCGGTACCAGCCAAATCCGACGGCGCAGGGCGCGGGGAATCCGTTCCGGTTCTACGCGTACGTGTTCATACCCAAGAACTTGGACCGCACGAAGAAGCAACCGCTGATCGTGTTCCCGCACGGGGGCGTGCACGGCCACTTCACCAGCGGCGCGACCAACGTCCTGCGGGAGATGCTGTCGCAGGGGTACACGGTGGTGGCGCCCGAATACCGGGGCAGCATCGGCTATGGCAGGGGAACGTACCAGGCGATCGATTATGGCGGGCTGGAAATCGAGGATACGTACGCCGCCCGGAACCTGATGCTCGAGAACTATGACTTCCTCGACGCCGGGCGGGTCGGCATCGTGGGCTGGAGCCATGGGGGACTCCACGCCCTCATGAACATCTTCGAGCACCCCAATGACTACGCGGTGGCCTACGCCGGCGTGCCGGTGAGCGATTTGATCGCGCGGATGGGCTACAAGAGCCAGCGCTACCGCGACCTCTACTCCGCCGACTACCACATCGGGAAGACGGCCGATGACGATGTCGAGGAGTACCGGCGCCGCTCACCCTCATGGAACGCGCACAGGTACCAAGGCACCCCGCTCCTCATCCACTCGAACACCAGTGATGAAGACGTGAACGTGCTCGAAGTGGAGCGGCTCATTCAGGCGCTCAAGGCCGAGGGAAAGACCGGGTTCGAGTACAAGATCTATCAGGACGCGCCCGGCGGACACAGTTTCAACCGGCTGGACACGAAGCTGGCCAAGGAATCTCGGCGCGAGATCTGGCGCTTCCTGGCCCCGCGGCTGAGACCGGAGCGACCGGCGAGATAGGCGGTTGGGCGGTTAGACGGTTGGGCGGTTAGGCGGTTA
>JAOTWK010000052.1 GCA_029862935.1 Gemmatimonadota bacterium
TCGTCAACGAGCTCCTGATGCGATACCTCATCGCCGCGCCCGATATCAAGGATGCGGCAAAGGTCCCCGATCAAGAGGCGCTCGCGGAGCTACTCCTCCGCGCTGGTCGCGAGGCGTTCGCGGCCAAGATCGCCTCGTGGGACGAGCTGGGTCGCCGGCACCGGACCGAGGATCTTCCCGAACGACTCCTCTCGCACGTGATGCTGCAGGTGCTCGACGAGAAGTGGAAGGATCACCTGTTCGAGCTGGACCACCTCCGAACCGGCATCCAATATCGCGCGTGGGGTCAAAAGGACCCGCTGATCGAGTACAAGCGGGAAGCGTTCGACATGTTCGTGGAGCTCGTGGGCGACATCCGCTCCACGTTCACGGATCGCTTCTTCAAGTTCCAGGTGCAGGTGAACGCGGGGCCGCCCCCAACGCGATCCGCCCAGACCCAGGCGATGCGGGCCGTCAAGCCGGAGGCGCAGATGGCGGAATCCGATCTCATGGTCGGCGCGCCGGCCGTGGCAAGCCCGTCACCCGGCGAGATGCAAGCCACCCACGGCGAGCAGGGCGACACCCCCCAGCAGCCCCAACGCCGCGGCGTGCCGAAAGTGGGCCGCAACGACCCCTGCCCGTGCGGCAGCCGGAAGAAGTACAAGAAGTGCCATGGGGCGGCGGGATAAGGGGCCGTCAGCTATCCGCCAATCTGCCTTCAGCCGTGAGCTTTGTCACGCTGTGGCAACGAGGATCCGCTTCGATGCTGAGCGGGCTGGGAAGCCGCAGGTGGGCCGGCGGCTGATAGCTGAACGCTGAA
This sequence comes from Gemmatimonadota bacterium, assembly GCA_029862935.1. The sequence goes on from JAOTWK010000052.1 coordinate 800, forward strand.
AGCTGAAGGCTGAGGGCCAGCAGCCGAAGAATCCGCCTATCCCCCCAGGCCCGGCTGCCCCTACAATTTCCCATGTCCGATCTCCGTCTCTCCGAGGTGCGGCCTGGGGATCGGCCGCGGGAGCGGCTGTTCCGACGCGGTCCGCCCTCGTTGACCTCAATCGAGCTTCTCGCCATTCTGATAGGGACGGGGACGTCGCGCGGGGATGCGCTGGACGTCGCGCAGGAGGTGCTGAAGCTCGGACGGGGGTCGGTTCGGGAACTCGCGCGGCGACCGCTGGGTGAGTTGGCCCGGGTCTCAGGTGTGGGTCGGGTGAAGGCGGCGCGGGTGGCGGCGGCGCTCGAGCTCGGCCGTCGGTTGGCGGCGGAGGGGGCGGTGCCGGGATTCGAAGTCCGCTCTCCGGCCGACATCCATCGGTGGTGTGCAGCGGAGCTTCGCGACCTCATGGTCGAGGAGTTCCACGTGCTGACACTCGACACCCAGAACCGCATCACGCGCGACCTCCTGATCACGCGCGGTATCCTGAACAGCTCGCTCGTGCACCCCCGCGAGGTGTTCCGCGCTGCCATTGCCGAGGCTGCCGCGGCCGTGATCGTGGTACACAACCACCCAAGCGGGAACCCGGCGCCGTCGGCGGACGACCGTGGGGTGACACGACAGCTCGTGGAGGCGGGACGCCTGTTGGACATGCCGGTGTATGATCATGTGATCGTGGCCGGAGACCAGTACTTCAGCTTTGCGGAGGCCGGACTGTTGTGACGCTGGCGCTCGACACCGTAGACGCCGATTTCGCTCAAGCCCTGGCCGAGCACAAGGATCGGCTCGATCTCGCCGAGATCGAACGGGCGTTCCGGTTCAGCGCGTCCGCCCATCGGGGTCAGAAGCGCCTGTCGGGCGAGGATTTCGTATCGCACTCCACCGCCGTGGCGCGGATCCTGGTCCGCCAGCAGCTGGACACCGTGAGCGTGATGGCCGCGCTGCTGCACGACGTGGTCGAAGATTCCGACGTGTCGGTACACGATATCCGTGAGAACTTCGGGGACGAAGTGGGCGACATTGTCGACGGTCTCACCAAGATCTCGACGCTCACGTTCCGGTCGGCCGAAGAAGAGCAGTCTGAGAACTACCGGAAGCTGTTGCTCTCCATCGCACGAGACGCCCGCGTCATCATGGTCAAGCTCGCCGACCGGCTCCACAACATGCGCACCCTCGAGCACTTGCCTGAGCAGCGCCGGTATGCGTTCGCGCTCGAGACCCGCGAGATCTATGCACCGCTCGCGCACCGTTTTGGGATGGCCGGGATCAAGACTGAGCTCGAAGATCTGTCCTTCAAGTTCCTCGAGTCCGAGGATTATGCGTCCCTCGCCCAGCAGGTGCGAGAAAAGCGGGGTGAACGCGAGGAGATGATCAAGCGGCTTCAGGTTCCGCTGGAAGCCGCGCTGCATGAGGCGGAGATCGCGGACTTCGACGTCACCGGCCGACCAAAGCACCTCTGGTCGATTCATCGGAAGATGCGCGCCCGGAATACGCGGTTCGAGGAGATCTACGATCTGATGGCGTTCCGGGTCTTGGTGCCCACCGTGCCCGACTGCTATCACGTGCTGGGAGTCCTGCACCACCATTGGACACCGGTGCAGGAGCGCATCAAGGACTACATCGCGTCTCCCAAATCGAACGGCTATCAATCGCTCCACACGACGATCTTTGGGCCCGGCGGACAGCTGTATGAGATCCAGATCCGAACGCGCGACATGCATCGTACTGCGGAATACGGTATTGCCGCGCATTGGGTCTACAAAGAACAGAAGCAACGGGATGAGCTGGATCAGCGGTTCGAGTGGTTCCGCCAGCTGCTGGAGCTGCAGCAAGACACCCGCAATCCTGAGGACTTCCTCGAGTTCCTGAAGATCGATCTGTATCAGGACGAGATCTTCGTGTTCACTCCCGACGGCGATGTGAAGCGGCTTCCGACGGGTGCGACTCCCCTTGATTTCGCCTTCGCGGTGCACACGGAAGTGGGCCTTCGCTGCCAGGGCGCCAAAGTGAATGGGCGCATCGCTCCCCTCCACCGGCCGCTCAAGAACGGCGACACCGTCGAGATTCTCACGGGACCGTTTGCGCGACCCAGCAAGGATTGGCTGAGCCACGTGCGGACTGCACGGGCCCGGCAAAAGGTCCGACAATGGATCAACAAGGAGGAGGGGGAACGGAGCGCGGCGCTAGGCCGAGAGATCCTCGAACGGGAGCTACGGCGGCGACGATTGTCGATGCCACCCGACGAGCAATTGGAAGCGGCGGCCAAACAGCTGTCCGTTGCGTCGGTGGAGATCCTGTACTCGGTGCTCGGGCGCGGCGATACCCCACTCGGTCAAGTGATCAAGGCGCTGTATCCGGACCGGCCGACGGGCGACCTGCAGGCACCCAAAGCGACACGGTTCGGACGGGTCATCGATCGAATTCGGCTGGGCCGCGGAGTCAAGATCCACGGCGTCGACGGATTGATGGTTCGCTATGCGCAGTGCTGCCAGCCTGTCCCGGGCGATCCCGTGGTCGGATTCGTGACCAAGGGCCGCGGCATTTCCATCCACCGCAACGACTGCCCCAATCTGCTCACCATGCCCACCGATCCTGAGCGTCGCGTCGAAATTGACTGGCGGGCGATGGAAGGCGAAGTGTTTGTGGTGTGCCTGGGTGTGGTGGGCGAGGATCGGCGGGGGCTTTACGCTGACCTAATGGAAGCAATCTCGGGGACAGGGACCAACATCCGCAGTGCCGAGCTCTCAACCAAGGACGCCGCAATGTTTGGATCGGTGCTGGTCGAGGTGGAGAACCACGCACACCTGGCCAAGGTCATGCGCGCGATGCGGAGGGTGAAAGGCGTCGGGACGGTAGAGCGACGCGAACCTCTAAAGAGTTGACTGAATTATCGCCTGTCAGCGATCCGTAGGCTTCCCGTGACGTCCTTTGAGCTGCAGATGCCGTTTGCACTGGCTGGGGATCAGCCGCGCGCAGTCGCTGAGTTGACGCAGGGGCTCGAGCGGGCCGACCCGTATCAGACCCTGCTCGGTGTCACGGGGTCGGGAAAGACGGTCACGATGGCCCACGCTATCGCAGCGTTCGGGAAGCCCACACTCGTCATGTCACACAACAAGACGCTTGCCGCACAGCTCTACGGAGAGCTCAAGCAATTCTTTCCGACCAATGCGGTCGAGTACTTCATCTCGTACTACGACTACTACCAACCGGAAGCGTACGTACCGTCGACCGACACGTACATCGAGAAGGACGCGTCAATCAACGAGGACATCGACGCATTGCGCCTGCGCGCGACCTCGAGCCTCGTGGAGCGCGACGATGTCATCATCGTCGCGACGGTGAGTGCCATCTACGGACTGGGTGATCCGGCGGAATACCGCTCGCTCATGGTGACCGTCGATGTCGGAAGTGACCGGCCCCGCGACGCAGTGCTGGAGGAACTGGTGCGGATCCAATACCGCCGGAACGATGTGACCCTCGAACGGGGAACGTTTCGTGTGCGCGGCGACACGGTCGAGGTGCTGCCCGCCTACGAAGAGCAGGCGGTGCGGATCGAGTTTTGGGGTGACGAGGTGGAGCGTATCTCGAAGATCGATCCACTCACCGGGAATATCATTGCGGAGCTTCCCCGGTGCGCCGTCTACCCCTCGACACACTTCGTCATGCGCCGTCCCACGATCGAGCGCGCCGTCCGGGTGATCCGGCAGGAGTTGGCGGACCGGCTCAGAGTGTTCCGCTCGGAAAGCAAGCTGCTCGAGGCACAACGGCTCGAGTCGCGCACCATGTTCGACATCGACATGCTCCTCGAGGTCGGAACCTGTGCCGGTGTCGAGAACTACAGCCGTCCCCTGACGGGCAGGCAAGCCGGCGAGCGACCGGCCTGCCTGCTCGACTACTTCCCCGACGACTACCTCACGATCATCGACGAGTCACACGTGACCTTGCCCCAAATCGGCGGCATGTACCATGGCGATCGGTCACGCAAGCTCACGCTGGTCGAACATGGATTCCGGTTGCCCTCAGCCCTGGACAACCGACCCCTCAACTTCGAGGAGTTCATGGAGCTCACGCCCCGCATGGTGTTTGTGTCGGCAACGCCGGGCGACCTCGAGCTGCGCCTGTCGCAGGGAGTGGTGGTCGAGCAGATCATTCGACCGACCGGCCTGGTGGACCCGGAGGTCGAGATTCGGTCGGTGAAAGGGCAGGTCGACGATCTCCTCGCCGAGATCCGGGCCGCCGAGGCAGCGCGAGAGCGCGTGCTCGTCACAACGCTGACCAAGCGGATGGCGGAGGATCTCACGGACTACCTGCACCAGACGGGCGTACGCGTTCGCTACATGCACTCGGACATCGACGCGATCGAGCGAATGGAGATTGTGCGAGGGTTGCGACTCGGCGAATTTGATGTGCTGATCGGCATCAACTTGTTACGGGAGGGTCTCGACCTTCCCGAGGTGGCACTCGTTGCCATCCTCGACGCCGATCAGGAAGGGTTTCTCAGGTCGGAGCGGTCGCTCATCCAGACGGTTGGCCGCGCGGCCCGGCACGTACGGGGCCGGGCAGTGCTCTACGCGGATCGAATGACGGGATCCATGCAGCGAGCCATTGATGAGATGGACCGACGGCGCGTGCGGCAAGAGGCGCATAACCAAAGGCACGGGATCACGCCGGTGTCGATCAAGAAGTCGGTCGACCAGGTCAGGCTCGTCACGCGGGTGGCGGACGCGCGAGCGGCAAAGGCCGAAGAGGCGGCTCCAGCCACCGCTGCGTTGGACCGACCGGCGCTGATCAAAGTGTTGGAGGAGCAGATGCGTGAAGCGGCAGCCGAGTTGGACTTCGAGGTTGCGGCCCAGCTTCGCGATCAGATCTTCGAGTTGAAGGCCCAGGGAGACCCGGAGCGCAAGAAACCGAGAGGGGCGGATGCCACCGAACGACGTCGCGCGTGACATCCTGACCGAGGACGGCCTCCGTGCCTTGGCGGGTCGCCTCTGGCACGAGCTTCCTGTTGGAGCCGTCGTGTGGCTCTCGGGCGATTTGGGCGCGGGCAAGACGACGTTCGCCCAGGCGGTCACGGCGGCGGCCGGGGCTGAGCGGGCGCGAAGTCCCACCTTTGCGCTCGTGCACGAGTACGACTCGCCGGCTGGTACCATTGTTCATGTGGACTGCTATCGACTCCGCGAGCCGCGAGAAGCGCTCGATCTGGATCTTCCGGGATTGCTACGGCGGGCGCGGCTGCTCTTGTTGGAGTGGCCCGAACGAGCGGAAGGGTACGCGCCTCCCCCCGACGTGCATCTCGCCTTCGCTCATGTGGATCGAACCGAACAGCGCTCGGTGGAGCGCGTGACGTGACCCTGCAACTTGCCATCGACACGGCCACGGACGTCGGCAGCGTTGCCCTCGGTGAGCCCGGACGAATCGTGGCAGAGATTCACTTCTCGGAGCGGCGTCACGCATCGGTGTTGGCGCCGGCCGTCGACCAGCTTCTCCGACTGGCCGACGTCGGTTATGACGATCTTGCCGGCCTCGTGGTTGCGGACGGGCCAGGCAGCTTCACCGGCCTGCGGATCGGATTTGCGCACGCACAGGGTCTCCTCGGCGGGCGGGATGATCTTGTGCTCGGCACGGTACCGTCGCTTCTGGCGGCCGCGTGGCCCTCGGTATGTCTGCTGCAGCGGCCCGTGGCCGCCGTGTACGACGCCTATCGAGGGGAAGTGTTCGGGGCGATCTACGATGTGGAGGCACGCACGATCCTGGCGCCCCAATGTTGCTCCGTCGACGAACTGGTACGTCGATCGCCGGTGACACCGGCAGTTGTGGTCGGAGACGGAGCCGCATTGTACGCGGAGCAGATGCGGGTCTGGACCGGCCGCGATCCCGTTGGCCCTCCCCTGGGCAGTCCGCGGGCAGGGACACTGCTGCAACTGATGGCCCTCCCTGATGCGGTGACCCAGATCGCCGACCTTGGAGAGTTCGAGCCCACGTATGGACGGCAGGCCGCCGCACAGGACCGCTGGGAGAGCACGCATGGCCGCCCCCTACACGATCCAGCCCGCGACCGACGCTGAGCTGGACGACATCGTGGCGATGGAGCAGGAGGTGTTTACCGACCCCTGGTCCCGCGCGAGCTTTCGGCATTCGCTCGACGATCTGTTCCTGGTTGCGGTAGAAGGGCGAGGGGTAATCGGCTACGTGGTGGCCCGCCTTGCGGCGGACGTGGGCGAGATCTTGAACCTGGCCGTCCGGTCGGATGCACGACGGCGGAAGGTTGCGTGGACCTTGGTGGACACGGCGATCGAGGTGTTGGCCACGCGGGGCATCAAGACCGTGTTTCTCGAGGTTCGTGCATCGAACCAGGGCGCGCGCCGGCTCTACGAGAACATGTTGTTCACCGAGATCGGTCGGCGCGCCAACTACTACGGCAACCCCGTGGAAGATGCCCTCGTCCTCGCGCGGCCCACGACGCTGGAATCCCGACATGCGTCCGGTTGACATTGTGACGGTCGAGTCATTCACTAGACACGGCGATGAGGGGGCGATGAGGGGGCGATGAGGGGGCGACGACGTGGACGACAGAGACGACTGGGACGACTGCCGCCTTGCCGCGGTTAGGGGAGCCAACATATGCGGAAGATCGTAGAGTGCGTTCCGAATTTTTCTGAGGGCCGGAACCAGGAGACCATCGAGGCCATCGCGGCAGCCGTACGGGCGACCCCGGGCTGCACGGTCCTGGACGTCGATCCTGGCGCGTCGACGAACCGGACCGTGTACACGTTCGTCGGAGATCCCGCGGCCGTCGTGGTCGGCGCGCTCAATGCCGCTCGGGTCGCAAGAGACCGCATAGACATGCGCACGCACACCGGTGAGCATCCACGCATGGGTGCGATGGACGTGTGTCCGTTCGTTCCGGTGTCTGGTGTGACGATGGAGGACTGCGTTGCGTGCGCCAATCAGTTCGGGCGTCGGGCGGCCGAGGAACTCGGTATCCCAGTCTATCTGTACGAGGAAGCCTCGCAGCGCGACGCGCGGAGGAGCCTCAAGGACATTCGCGCCGGCGAGTATGAAGCGTTGGAGGAGAAGCTCGGCCGACCGGAGTGGAAGCCCGATTTTGGCCCGGCTGAGTTCGTGCCGCGTTGGGGTGCCACGGCCGTCGGCGCGCGGTTCTTCTTGATCGCCTACAACGTGAATGTGCTGGGGACGAAGGAGCAGGCGCACCGCATTGCGCTCGACGTCCGTGAGCAGGGAAGAGGACCGGATGAGCCGGGTCTGCTGCAGAAGGTCAAGGGGATTGGCTGGTATGTCGACGAGTATGGGATGGCACAAGTCTCCATGAATCTCGACGATTACCGGGTGACGCCGCCCCACGTGGCGTTTGAGGCATGTATGGAGCGAGGCAAAGCCCTCAACGTGGCGGTCACGGGCTCGGAGTTGGTGGGCTTGGTGCCACGTGAGGCCATGTTGATGGCGGCGGACTACTACGTCGAGAGAGAGAACCTCTTCATTCTCGAGGAGCGGCAGAAGATACGGTTGGCGGTCGAGCGGCTGGGGCTCAATTCGATTGCACCATTCGATCCCGACACACGGATCATCGAGTACATGGTCTCGGATGCGAACGTGGAGCCGTTGGCCTCATCGAGTGTTCGTTCGTTCATCGAGGCCCTGGGAGCGCGCACCGCGTCACCAGGAGGTGGCTCGGCCGCTGCCGCGATCGCCGCCATCGGCGCTGCGTTGGGGTCTATGGTGGGATGGATGACCTACGGAAGACGGAAGTTCGAATCACTCGACCCGGTGATGCGGAAGAACATCCCGCCCGTCTACCACGCGATGCAGAACCTCATACGCATGATCGATGCAGACACGAAGGCTTTTGGGGCGTACATGAGCGCTCTGAGCCTTCCGCAGCGTACCGCCGAAGAACGCGCCACGCGAGAGCACGCGATGCAGGACGGACTCAAGAGGGCCGTCGAGGTTCCGCTCGCGACGATGCAAACGGCCGACACCTGCTGGGACGCTCTGGCGGAGCTCGCCCGGCACGGAGGTCTGTCGATGCGGTCGGACCTGGAGGTCGGCGCGAGGGCGTTGGAGATGGGAATCTGGGGGGCATACCGCAACGTGCTCATCAATCTGGGTGACATCGAGGAGGAAGCGTTCTGCACCCGGGTGCGGTCCGAGGCCGAAGGACTTGCTGCCCGCGCGAAGGAGCAGCTCGCGCGCGTGACGGCGGTCATCGACGCCCGCTGAGCCCGTGTCCCAGATTGCGGAGTCGCGCACCGAACTGGTGCATCGTCGCTTCGCCGCAACATCCCGAAAATCGGCCGAAAGCGGAACCGGATTTTTCTGCTCCAAAGCGCGTATGTTTGGTTGACAAAAGGACTTGCAGTTTCTATAGTTTGAGGCCTATCCGGGTCCGACCCTGCGGTTTTTGGAGGCTGTTGTGAGTCGAAGTCTGAACAAAGTCATGTTGATCGGGAACCTCGGGGCCGATCCTGAGGTGAGAAGCACCGCCGGCGGGACCCGTGTGGCGACGCTGTCCGTTGCGACCAGCCGGTCGTGGACCAACCAGTCCGGTGAGCGGCAAGAGAAGACGGAGTGGCACCGCGTTGTGCTGTGGAACAACCGGAGCCGTAACTTGGCGGATATCGCCGAGAAGTACATGAAGAAGGGCGACCGAGTGTACGTCGAAGGTCGCATCGAGTACCGCACGTGGGAGGATCGCGAGGGGAAGACCCGCTATTCGACTGAGGTGAACGCCCGCGAGATTCTCATGCTTTCCCCGCGCGGAGGCGGGGACGAATCCGACTCGGTTCCGCGTCCGGCCGTCCAGTCAGCGGTCACCGACACGCCGTCGGAGTCCTACAACGACTTCCCGGAGGCGCTTGATGAGGAAGAGGACGATCTCCCGTTTTAGCATCATCGTCGCGTGCTGTGCTGCCCTCGCCGTAGGGTCCAGTGCAGTCGAGGCGCAAGAGCCGCAACCAGTGTCACAGGTCCCCGACCGGCACGTCGTGGTAAAGGGGGAGACACTGTGGGATCTTGCGTCTCGGTACTTCGGTGATCCCCTTCTTTGGCCCGAGATCTATCGCCTGAACACAACCGTGGTGGAAGATCCGCACTGGATCTTCCCTGGAGAGGAGCTCCGGCTTGCCGGAATGGCTGTCGCTCAGGCGGGGATGGAAGGGATGGAGGGGCGTGCAGAGGTCATTGAGCCAGGGGTTGAGGGGATGCCTGAGGGCCCGCCAGTCCAGCGCGTGGCGGAAGGTGAGGTGCCGGAGGCGCCCTTGCCTCCACCCGTTGCTCCGCCGCCGCCGCAGTCGTCCAATGTCCCGACCATCTTCTCGAGGGCAGCGGCGCAGTCATCCGTCCTGGGCATCGAACGGATGGAGCGGCGGGCCGTGCGCCAGTTTGAGTTCTACTCCGCCGGGTTCCTCACGGAAGACCAGGAGCTCCCCTGGGGCTCGGTGCTCGGAGCTGTCGGCGAAGAGAAGCTTCGGCGGTTGCCGTCAACGACCTTCGCGACCGTCTACGACTACATCTCGATTCTCCCGCCAACCGGCGGCACGTATCGAGTTGGTGATTCGCTGCTCGTTGGATCGCTCGTGCGGCCGGTGCCGGGGTGGGGACAGATCTTCCGTCCCTCTGGTGTGGTGCGGGTGACCGAAGTTGGAGCTGACGGTGCGATCGCCCAGGTAATGGGGCAGTTCCACCGTATCTCTGATGGGCAGTTGGCACTGCCGCTCGAGCCGTTCAGCGACCCGGGCGGCGTCATGCCGGTCCCGATCGAGAACGGGATGATGGGCGCGATCATCACACCGCGGGGCGAGAACCCCGTTCCCAGCCAACTGCAGCACGTGTTCATCAACCTTGGGCGCAACGCGGGTGTGGCGCCGGGCGATCTCTTTGCCGTCCTGAAGATGGATAAGGGTGAGGGCTTGGATCCTCGAAAGGTCGCCTACCTGCGGATCGTCCACGTTCGTGACGAGTCCGCGACGGGACTTATCACGAACGTTATGGATCTTGGCACTGCCGACGGGGCTCCCGTCCAGTTGATTCGCAAGATGCCGTCGTGAGAACGGCCGGCACGGCGAACTCGCCGGGGACCTATCGAGACTGCTTGGACAGCGTGACGGCCGCATTCGCGGCCGTTCCGCTGTGTGCCCCCGTCGGTGCGACCCACAACAGAGCCGTCACCCACTACATTTAGGCGTTTCAGGTGCTGCACTTCGAGTGAGCGCGATGGCAGGACTTCGCGCGAGCCGAGGCGCCCAACCCCGACCGAGCGTACGCGGATGACTGGAAGAGTATTGATCACTGGTGGAGCAGGGTTCATCGGTTCCCACGTGGCGGACCGATACTTGGCGGAAGGGTTTGGGGTCACCGTGTTGGACGACCTCTCGAGCGGCAAGGTCGAGAACGTACCCGAGGGAGCGGAGTTCGTGCAGGCTGATGTCGGATCGGAGGAGGCGCAGAAGCTCCTCGCGACCGGCGGGTTCACCGTGTTGAATCACCACGCAGCCCAGATGGACGTGCGTGCCTCCGTCGACGATCCGGTGTTCGACGCCCGCACCAACATACTGGGCCTGCTGAATCTGCTGAAGGGTGCCCGCGAAGGGGGAGTGGAGCGCGTGGTCTTTGCCTCCTCCGGTGGTGTTGTCTACGGTGAAAGTGACCGGCTCCCGCATGCGGAAGGCGCGCCCAAGCTGCCAGTCTCTCCTTACGGTGTGAGCAAGCTGACTTCGGAGTACTACCTCGCGACGTACGCCACGCTATTTGGCCTCAAGACCGTCTCACTCCGATATGCGAATGTGTATGGTCCCCGACAGAACCCTCACGGCGAGGCGGGCGTTGTCGCCATCTTCGGCAGCCGACTTCGGGTGGGCGAGGCGCTCACGATCTATGGTGACGGCGCTCAGACCCGCGATTACGTCTGTGTCACGGACGTGGTCGAGGCCAACGTCGCGGCAACCCGCTGGGATCCCCCCGCGGTCTCGTCACTGGATGACGTCGCGGTCAATGTGGGGACCGGTCAGGAGACGAGCGTGAACGAGTTGGCCCGCTCGATGTTACAGGCGGCTGCAGTCGACGGGCAGATCCGACACGCGGCCGCTCGACCGGGAGAGCTTCAACGCAGCTCGGTCGACATCGGGAAAGCAGCTCGAGAGTGGGGCTGGCGACCCCAGGTCTCATTGGTCGATGGCCTGCGGCTTACCTACGAGTGGATCGGAGAAATGGTAGCATGATGCTGACGCAGGTGGGCGGGGCGCTTCCAACCAGTACGTGGGAGCTCGTGACGACGTCGAGCGGGGTGACCAAAGGTGTGCTCGGCGTGCTCGTGTTGTTCTCCCTGATCAGCTGGTTCATCATCGTGCTCAAGTGGGTGCAGTTCCGGCGTATCCGGAAACAGGGCGACAAGTTCTTTGATTCGCTCGAGCGCACGAGCAGGCTGGAAGACGCCTATCACGCCGTGATGAAGTTGCCACCCTCCCCGTACGGTCGGCTCCTACGCGAAGGGGTCAATTTCTTCTCGGAGCTCCGACCCGGCGCGCTCAAAGAAGAAAAGGGAGCCGAAGGGGCCGCCCTCAGCGCCACCCAGCTCGAAGTGCTGCGGATGATGCTCACCAAGGAAGTCGGCGCGGAACGCGACCTCATGGCGCGGTTTATCACCTGGTTGGCGACGATCGGGTCGGTGAGTCCGTTGTTGGGTCTCTTGGGCACGGTGCTCGGTGTGATGGACGCGTTCATCGGGATTGCGGCTGGCGGGTCGGGGAACATCTCCGCGGTCGCCCCGGGTGTGGCCGAAGCGCTCGTGACCACCGTGTTGGGTCTCGCCGTCGCCATCCCGGCCGTCATTGCCTACAACCTCTTTGTGAGTCGGCTTGGGGTGTTCACGGGCGAGCTTGAAGGCTTCGCTCAGGAGATTGTCGGCACCATGGCGCGCGAAGGCAGAATCTGATGACAGCTGTTAGCCGTCGCCGAAGGCTCGCATGCACGGCCTAGGCTTCCGCGGGAGCGGCGATCTCAGGCCCACGGCCGACATCAACGTCACGTCGTTGGTCGACGTCGCATTCGTGTTGCTCATCATCTTCATGATCACCGCACCGATCATGCAGGGTGGCGTCGACGTGCAGTTGCCGCGCGCCGAAGCGCGGCCGCTCCAACCCAAAGAAGGCCTGGTGGTGTCGATCGATCGGGCCGGCCGGATTTTCGTGGACGAGACGCCCCTCACGTTTGCCGATTTCCGCGCGGCGTTCCCCGCCAT
>JAOTWK010000523.1 GCA_029862935.1 Gemmatimonadota bacterium
ACCGGAGACAGTGGAGCCACAGCAGACTACGTAGGTCACGACGACCCTCTGAAGTGGAAGCAAAGTGTGCCGGAGCAAGGAGCGGGGAACGATACTCCGCCCCACTGTTCGCCCGCCGCGTCACGGGGAAGACCGTCTTGACCCCGCGGTAGAGACAGCCGCTACCGCGGCCGACCCTCGAGTGCCGCGCGGGCGATGGCACGCACCTCTTTATCGCGATCGTCTGCCAGCTCCCGAAGCGCGGTACGGGCCGCGTCGTCCGCCGCGACGGCCAGCCCCTCCGCCGCCGCTCGCCGGCGGTCGGCCGCTTTCCGACTCGCGAGCAACCCACGGGGTTGTGCCATGTCCATCAGCACCTTCACGGCGTCCGGGGTCCCGATGCGACCCAGCGCGCGGTAGTACTCGGCGAGGACTTCGAGGTCTTCCTCGCTATCGGCTGCCGCCACGATCACCATCGCGAGGCCTGCAAGCCCCCGACCCTTGATCTCCCGCGCGACGGCAACACGCACATTGCGATCGTCATCGCGCAAAGCCGGGTGCAGGTAGCGCACTGACTCCGGGGTCCCGATCTTTGCCAGCGCCAACGCCGCAGCGAGCCGCACCCGTGGGTCTTCGTGCCCACCTACCCGTCCGAGGAGCGGCACCGCCTCCTTGATCTGCAGCTCTCCTATGAGATCGGCGGCGTTGCGCACGACATACCACTTGTTGTGCTTGAGCATCGACGTGATGACGTCGGCCCCCTCTTCGATCTCCCCCAGTGCGCTGAGATACGCCCTACGCTCGGCAAAGGTCGGCGCCTCCGCGAGTTGCTCCATCACGATCCGCGTCCCTTCGCCGCCGGACCGCCGCACGATCCTGACCATGTCGTCGTGATAGATCTCGTCCAACAGGTACGGCGTGAGACGCTGAACAGTGTCGCCGCTCAGGACCCGGCGGACCGTGATCGCGAAGGCTCGCCGCGCCTCGTCGGACGTTGCCTCCTCTTCGTCGCGAATGAGCGCGACAATGGCCTCTAATCCCTGTGTCAGATCGTTGTTGCGAAGTGCCTTCTGGATGGAGGCCTGCACGGCGTCGAGTCGGCTCATGAGCCCTGGGCCGGGCGGCTCCGAGCGCAATTTCTCGATCACGGCTACGAGTGACGATGGCGTCGACGCGCGCGCATGCCGCACCATCTCGTTGTACGCGGCACCTTCTTCTGCCGGGACCACACCCTCCGCCCGTGACCCGGTCTCATCCGCAAAGACGCCCGATCGCTCGAGAGCATCCGTCAGTCGCATCTGGCGCCGGCTCGCGAGATCCTTGTACTGCTGTTTCGTGACGAACGCGATGGATGAGACGAGTGACTCACGCAGCCGCTGTTGGGCATCGCTGTTGACGGGATAGTTTTGCGGACTCAGTGCAATGGCCCGAATAGCGTGCAGCAGCTCGATTGCTGAGGCCCCCATGGCAACGTTGATGGAGCCCAATGCATGCGCGTCCATCTGCTGCGCCAGTCGGGAGACAAAAGGCGTGTCACGCGGGATGGTGACGCCCTCCACCGATATCTCACCACCCTCGATGCGCACATTGAGACTGCGACGCCCAATCAAATCGTCGAGCGCAGCAAGCGCTTCCTTGTGCTCGTCCAATGGCCCACCGGACTCCCGCAGGAGATCGATCATCCTGCCGAGCAGGACGGCAAATCTGAGTTCATCTTGCATGGGGATCGGGAAGATACGGCCGGGCGAAGACCCCGGCAACGTGATTCCGAGTCAATGCTACTTCAGGCGCGATGACACCGCTCGGCCGACATCCGCAATCCGAATCGGCTGTCCTGGCAACGCCAGCGTCGCGGAGAGATAAACCGCGGGCGGCGCTCCAATCGCGTATGTCTCATGGAAAACTTCTCCGAGCAGAAAGTCCGAGGTGGCGCCATCGTGTGCCACCTGCCCATCGACGAGCACGACCGTGCGGTCGAACGCCTCGGCGACAAACGCCAGGTCGTGAGTGACTGCCAGCACCGCCACGCCGCTTGCCCTGACATCGTTGACTACACGGCACACGCGATTCATCCCGGATCGATCGAGGCCCTGGGTTGGCTCATCGAGCACGAGCAGAAGGGGTTCCTGTGCGAGCGCTGCGGCCAACGCCACCAACTTTCGCTGAGCCGGCGGAAGATCGTGTGGATGTTCTTCCGCGAGCGACGTGAGACCGGTTTGGGCCAACACGGAGCGAACCACTTCTGTGACATCATCCGATGAAAGCCCGCGCTGGCGGGGGCCAAACGCCACCTCTTGGGCAACTGTGCGCTGAAACAACTGCTGGTCGGGATGCTGAAACACGTATGCGACTTGCCGTGAGAGCTGTTCGGGTACCTTCCCGTCGATCGAGCGGCCTGCGATCCGCACAATCCCAACTGTCGGATGCAACAGTGCAACGATCAGCTTCGTGAGGGTCGTCTTGCCAGCACCGTTGGGTCCCAACAGCGCCACCGTCTCACCCGCAGCAATCGAGAACGAGATGCCACGAAGGACCGGGGGGCCACCGTAGTCGAACCGGACGTCCTGGAATTGCAGGACGTTCATCCGGCTACCCGTTCGATGGCGGCGGCGACGGTGAGTGGATAGGGCATCTGTGCGCCCGCCGCGTGCGCGATCGTGGCAATCGTGGTGCTGCAGCCTCGCTCTACCGCTGACGACACTCCCAACACATCGATGGGATTCCCATCCGCAATCACCGCTCCGCAGTCGAGAAGCAGCACCCGTGTGACAACATCGACGGCACGATCGACATCCGTGGACGCGATCACCACCGTTCGGTCGCTGGCCAGGCGCGGCAGCAATTCGTAGAGCCGCTGCGCTCCGGCCGGGTCGAGCTCGAGTGCCGGCTCGTCCAGCAGATAGACGTCCGGATCCATTGCGGCGACTGCCGCGAACATCACCCGCTGCAACTCGCCGCCTGACAGTGTG
>JAOTWK010000524.1 GCA_029862935.1 Gemmatimonadota bacterium
TATTGAACCCACTGACATAGAACCCCACCTCTGTGAGCGACGGGTGTTGATCCGGTAATGGCCTGAGCTCAGGGAGAAACATGGGGCTCGCCTGCCGGATCCCGAAGGGCGCTCCGAACGCAAAGCGGCGTGCCTTCCACCACGGGGAAGCGACCCACTCACCGTGCTCGAAGCTGAGGGACTGAAACGACGCAAGCTCGTCCACGAATTCGTCCTCAGTGGTTGGACTAGGCCGCAGGTCGCGCCAGTCGAGTTGCATGACGCTCGCGACGCTGGCACGCTGAACCCGATCCATGAATCCCGCCGCGAATCGGACCAGCGCGCCGGGCATCCCCGGATGAAACCCTCCCTCCGTAATGAAACAGGATCCGCGGTCCACGATGTCCGTCTGCACCGACTCTAGGTAGCGGAGCTTGCTCCCGGAGTATTGGATGTCCATGTAGTCGATCCCAGCAGCGAGCGCGGCACTCGAGACAGCATCCACGTACTTGGCGGTGCTGGAGGCGACAACGACCAACTCGATATCCCGAAACCGCTGCTCGAGCAGCGCCGAGTCTTCCGCATCGACCAGCTGTGCCGAGACACGCTCAGCATCATCTCCGCGACCTATCCGCTGGGCCGCCGCTTGCGCCTCGCCAAGACGGCGACCGGCAATGACCACGTGCGCATCCGTTTCGCGAAGCAGAAGCTCCGCGATCTTGAGCCCAGTCGTCCCATACCCACCCAACACCATGATGCGAGGCATCATCTCACCAGGTTCGAGCGCACGTTAGATTGCATGCCACGACAGAAGCTAGGGGACCGTCCAGTTGAAATGAAGCACCCTCACGAGACCGAAACGGCGATCATCGCCGGTGCCGGACCGATTGGCCTCGCCTGCGCCATCTCCGCTCGGCGCCGCGGACTCGACCCGCTGGTCATCGACGCGGGCGCGGTGGCAAACTCGATCGTGCGCTACCCGATCGGCATGACCTTTTTCACCACGCCCGAACGCCTCGAGATCGGGGACCACCCCTTGGTCTGCGCAGGAGCAAAGCCCACCCGAGAGGAAGCACTCAAGTATTACCGGGGCGTCGTGCGCGCCGAGGGCCTGAGGGTGCGTCCGTATACGAAGCTCCGGGCCGCGACGCGCGAGGGTGGGGTGCTCCACTGTCGGCTTGGCACACGTCTGGGCGAGGAAACGCATGCCTGTCACAGGCTCGTCCTCGCCACCGGCTACTTCGACCAGCCCAATTTGATGGGCGTCCCTGGCGAGGATCTCCCTCACGTCAGTCACTACTTCGACGAGGCCCATCAGGGCTACGGCCTGGACGTCGTCGTGATTGGCGGCAAGAACTCCGCGGTCGAGTCTGCCCTCCAACTGTTTCGGGCCGGTGCGCGGGTCACTTTGCTTCACCGCGGCTCGACCTTCTCGCGAAGCGTCAAATACTGGCTGCGCCCGGATATCGAGAACCGGATCGCGGCAGGAGAGATCATCGCGCACCTCGGATCCACCGTTCTCGCAATCGAGCCTGCGGACGTAGTCGCGCGCCTGTCCGACGGGTCTCGGCAGTCGATTCCGGCGGACCGGGTCTACGCGCTCACCGGGTTCCACCCGGATTTCAGCCTCTTTGAACGAATCGGGATCGCCTTCGATCAGGAATCAGGCCGGCCCCAGCTTGATTCCGAGACGCTGGAAACCAATATCCCTGGGGTGCACCTCGCCGGCAGCACGACTGCTGGGCGGAACATCTCGGAGGTCTTCATCGAGAATGGTCGTTTCGATGGCGAGAGGATCTTCGGCGACTCCGAGGATCGCGCCTCGGTCACCGCGCGGTACGCCGCCGTGCACCGACCCCAGGGCGAATGATCTCCCCCGTCCTGAAACGCCCCGCAAATCCTTCTATAAGAAGGTCTTAAAGAACTTTCACCGGTAGCTTACCCCCCCCTGGCGAGCTTTCTTTGGGCTGGGCCAACACGCCCGCCCAAGTCTCACTGACGCCGAGGGGGTCGGTTGTCGGACGGTTCCACCGCACGCAACATCACCGATCTGCTCGAGCACGCGCGCGCCGCGGGCCGTTTTCGATGACCTCGTTCGCCGGTTCAGCTATCTTCAACAAAGGCGAGTGCGCGGATGGCGATTGAGTGCGGTCTGCAATGCCGGTGGAGGTCTACTGTCGGAGGATGATGGACGCATGGTAACCGCCAAAGTGAAGGTTCGGCCGAAACCGTTCCTGTTTCCCCATCTCTGCAAGGCGTGCGGACGCTGTATCGAAGCCTGCCCCAAGCATTGTATCGAGGTGGGGACGGAGATCGACCCGGTGACGGGATTCACGCCGGTCAAGGTGAATCTGGAAGCATGTAACGGATGCGGCCTCTGCATCACGGCGTGTCCGGAACCGCACGGGCTCATGGAGACCCCGCCCGAGCTGGAGGGCGTCGACATGGTCGTGTCGGACCCATACACGTTCTTCGATCACGACAAGGCGGTACGGCCGGAACCGGAGTCGACGCCGGACGCCCACGTTGCGCTGCCCCAACTCGAGTCCATGGTCTTGAAAGGCAACCACGCCGCAGCGGTCGGCGCGCTGCTCGCCGGCTGCCGTCACTTCTTCGGGTACCCCATCACACCGTCGACCGAAGGAGCGGAGCTGATGGCCAAGCTGTTGCCCCAGCTCGACGGCACATTCGTGCAGGCCGTGAGCGAGGTCGCGACGGTCAACATGATGTATGGCTGCGGCGGTGCTGGCCTCAGGTGCATGACCTTCACGGCATCACCCGGATTCAGCCTCATGCTCGAAGGGATCTCGTACATGATCGGCTCTGAGATTCCCGGCGTGTTCATCGATGTCATGCGCGGCGGTCCGGGGCTTGGCAACATCGCGCCCGAACAGAGCGACATCAAGCTGGCCTGCCGCGGACTCGGACATGGCAACACGCACGCTATCGTGTTC
>JAOTWK010000053.1 GCA_029862935.1 Gemmatimonadota bacterium
AGTGCAGGCAGGATGAGCGATGCGATGAGCCAGGCCGCGTCCATGCTCGGGTAGAACTCCGTGATCAGCTCGGTCTGAAGAGACGCTCCCCGGCGGAAGCGGCCCGATAGGTGCTCTGACCAGCCGCGAGGCACGAGGGTGCTGATGCCGAAGTCGTCGTTGACGACACGCTCGAGCTCGATGGCAGGGTCGTCGTCAGCAGGGGTGTCCGTCGGCGATTCGCTGCACCCGGCCATCAACGGTGTCCCTACAATCGCCGCCATCAGTAGACTCTCTTTCCACTTCATGGACCACCTCACGACCATCTCTTGAGGGACCACCCACAGGAATACTTCCCTTTGCGATCGCCTCAATACGACGTGGGATCATTTCTGACAAGGGTCGTAGCAATACCACAATGGAAGTGAAGTTGTCGTGAATCGCAGCCAACGGGGTGCTCCGCCAACTGTTGCGACCTGTTGAAACCCTCGCCCTTCCGTCGCGCACGGTCTCTCGGCGTGCGGCCGAGTAGAACGCGGAACCGAGTAGTGGGTGGCGTGTCCCGCCGGTCCAGGAGGAGCATGTGTGCGCTTGCTTCGGCGATCGCGTAACGCGAAGACGCTCATTTTCGGCGTCAGTGGCCGCGGTTGTTGCAGACAGGGGGACGCCTCGATCAAGGTACCAGTCAGGCCGTGTTCATGGCGTTCTCGGACTCCACCTGACCATACTGCAGGCAGCAACATCAGGAACTCATGGACCATATCGCTGCCAAGCCGGGCACCGGCGTTGTCTATCGACAACTCCCTCTCGTTGGAACGCGCTCGTCCGTCCGACGACCAGCGGGCGCGCAGGTCACGACGACTGACACGTGGGTCGTCACGAATGAAGCTTGGGTCGCGGTGGCTGAAGCGTGAGTAGCCACGACTGAAGCGTGAGTAGCCACGACTGAAGCATGAGTAGCCACGACTGAAGCGTGAGTAGCCACGACTGAAGCGTGAGTAGCCGCGACTGAAGCTTGAGTAGCCCTGACTGAAGCTTCAGTAAACACCACTGAAACGATGGTGAGTGCGGCTAACCAGTTGTCAATCAAACACTTACGTTGATCGCGGCGGCCACGCTGATCTTTCGGGTCCTATTAGCGTCCGGCTGGTCGGTAGCCCGAGGGTGAGGGCCCTGCAGGACCCCGCGCCGGTTCGCGCACTCCTCCCAAGTGGATACATTGGTGGTTCGATTCCATTAGGCCTGATCGCGAATCCCCAATCCCGGTCACCGACCGGTGCAATGATGGAGATTGCTCTCTTGTCCGATCCTGACCGACACGAGTGGTGGCAGACCGCGGTCGTGTATCAGGTCTACGTCCGCAGCTTCAAGGACACGACCGGCAACGGCGTCGGTGACCTGCAAGGGATCATCGACCACATGGACTACTTGAGCGACACGCTCGGCGTCGACGCGATCTGGATCACGCCGTTCTACCCTTCCCCCATGGCGGACTTCGGATACGACGTGTCGGACTACTGCGACGTGCATCCGCTGTTCGGCGATCTCGCGACATTCGATCGGCTCGTGGCGAGGGCTCACGACGCCGGGCTCAAGGTGCTCATCGACTTCGTGCCAAACCACTCGTCCGATCAGCATTCCTGGTTCATCGAGTCGCGAAGCTCTCGCGCCAACCCCCGCCGCGACTGGTATGTGTGGCGGGATCCCAAGCCGGATGGCTCGCCACCCAACAACTGGCTCAGCGTGTTTGGTGGCTCAGCCTGGGAGCTGGACGAGCGGACGGGTCAGTGCTACCTGCATTCGTTCCTGAAAGAGCAGCCCGATCTGAATTGGCAAAACCCCGCGCTCAAAGCGGCCATGTTGGACAACATGCGCTTCTGGCTCGATCGCGGCGTGGACGGATTCCGCCTCGATGCGGTGCTCTTCATGATGAAGGACCCCCACGAGCGGGACAATCCGCTGAACCGCGACG
This sequence comes from Gemmatimonadota bacterium, assembly GCA_029862935.1. The sequence continues at coordinate 1,952 of JAOTWK010000053.1, forward strand.
GCTCGCTCCACATGCACAAGTCGTTGGGAGCGTACGAGTCCCAAGTACACGTGCATGACCAAGGACACGCAGACGTGCACCAGGTGTTTCGCCACATGCGTGCGCTGCTGAACGAGTATGAGCCGGCGCGGATGGCGCTGGCGGAGATGCACGTGTTCGACTGGGAACGATTGGCGTCGTATTACGGCGAGGACCTCGACGGCGTGAACATGCCGGCCAACTTCGGGCTGCTGAAGGTGCCGTGGACCACGTCCGGCGTGCGAGAGGCCGTGGACGGCCTCGAGGCTGCATTGCCCCGGGGCGCGTGGCCCAACTACGTGCTCGGGAGTCACGACGACCAACGGCTGGCTACTCGACTCGGAGAGCACGGAAGCCGGCAGGCGGCGGTGCTGCTCCTCACGCTCCGCGGGTCGCCGACCCTATACTACGGCGACGAGCTCGGCATGCGTGAAGCCGACATCCCAGCACACCAGCAGCAGGATCCTTGGGGCATGTCTGAGCCCGGCCTGAGTCGCGACGGCTGCCGCACACCAATGCGGTGGTCGCCTGATGCAACCGCCGGGTTCACAGCGGCCGAGGACCCATGGCTGCCGGTGGGAAGCGACCACGCCACGCGAAACGTTGAATCCCAGCTGTCAGATCCGGAATCGCACCTCAATCTGTATCGCCGGCTGCTGTCGCTCAGACGGAACTCGGCGGCTCTTCGAGGCGGAGCGTATCGGCCACTGGATCCGGTTCCGCCCGAGTGCTTCGCGTTCGAACGCGTCGAGGGGTCGGAGCGCGTCCTTGTTGCGATTAACTACTCGACCAAGCCGGTCTCCGTAGACACCGCAGGAATCACCGGCCGGATCGCCGTGTCCACCGAGCGCGCGAACGAAGGCATCGAGATCACGGGTGCGCTCCAGCTGCTGCCACACGAGGCCGTCGTGGTAGTCGAGGAATAGACCATGGCTACCCTGGACGTCCTGATCATTCTTGCGTTTGTCGCCTACGCGGTGTGGCAGGGGTTTTCGGCCAGGCGCGTCGCCTCGCAGAGTCTGGAAGAGTACTTCCTCGCCGGGCGCAGCCTGCCCGGATGGAAGGCGGGTCTCAGCATGGCGGCGACGCAGTTCGCCGCCGACACGCCGCTATTCGTCACCGGATTGGTGGCTACCGCCGGCATCTTCTATCTCTGGCGACCGTTCTGGATCTTCGCGCTCGCGTTTCTATTACTGGGATTCGTATTGTCGGCGAGCTGGCGCCGCGCCGGCGTGCTCACCGACGCGGAACTCACCGAGATCCGCTATGGCAGCGGGCCGGCTGCGACGTTGCGTGGACTGAAAGCCGTCTATTTCGGCGTCGTCATCAACTGCGCCATCTTGGCCATGGTCCTCATTGCCGCGACGCGCATCGCCGAGCCGTTCCTGCTGTGGGATCAATGGCTGCCAGCGGCCATCTTCGACCCCGTCGTCGATCTGGTTCGCACCATCGGCGTGCCGCTGGTACCGACGAGCGAAACCGCTCAAGGGACCTTCATTCTCGACACCGTAAGCTGGGCCTCGGTGCCGTTCGACGGTGCCGACGAGATGGTGTGGATCCTCTCCGCCCGGAACCTCATCTCGATTGCAGCCATCGTTCTGGTGACGACACTCTATTCCACCACCGGCGGTCTTCGCTCCGTAGTTGCGACCGACATCGTGCAGCTCGGTATCATGTTGCTGGGAACGGTCCTCTTTGCCGGGTACGTTCTTGCGGAAGTCGGCGGCCTCGGCGCTCTCACCGATCAGATTCGCGCATCATTTCCTGAGGACGGCTCTGCAGGGATGACCGCCAACCAGTTGCTCTCCTTCACTCCGTCTCAGGCCAAAGGCATCTCGCTCGCGGTCATGGCGACCATGCTGGTCCAATGGGTGGTCCACATGTACGCCGACGGCACCGGCTACTTGGCCCAACGCACCATGGCGTGTCGCACCGACGCCGACGCGAAGCGCGCGTCGATCATCTTCACGTTTGTCCAGGTGGTGGGTCGTAGCCTCATCTGGCTCCCCATCGCGCTAGGCGTGCTCATCCTGTTCCCGCCGGCTCAAGGGCTCGCCGGTGAGCTGCTCGCAGCTGATCGCGAAGCCACGTACGTGCGCGGCATGAGCGATCTCCTGCCGGCGGGCATGCTCGGACTGCTGTTGACGGGCATGCTCGCCGCGCTGGCGTCCACCGTCGACACGCACCTCAACTGGGGGTCGTCCTACCTCACCAACGACATCTTCAAGCGCTTCGTGTTTCCACGTCTGCTCAAGAGGGAGCCCCGACCCCGCACACTGGTGTGGGTGGCACGTGGCTCCAACTTGTTCATACTCCTCGTAGCCATGGGAGTCATGACCCAACTGACATCGATTCAGACCGCGTGGCAGGTGAGCACTTTGCTCGGCGCGGGCATCGGGATCGTATTGGTCTTGCGGTGGCTATGGTGGCGCATGACGGCATGGGGCGAGATCGCGGCGATCGCCGCATCGCTCGTGCTTGCACCGATTCTGATCTTGACGGTTCCCATAGAACACCAAGGGACGCGGTTGTTTGCCATGGCTATCGTTGGCACGCTCGCCGGCGTCTTGGCGTCGTACATCTCGGGACCTGAATCAACTGAGCGGCTGACGGACTTCTATCGGCGCGCCAATCCACCGGGCTTCTGGGGACCGATTGCCGTCGCCACCGGTGTGGCGCCCAATTACGCATCTCGCAAGCTCGTGCGATCGGTCGCCGCCATGCTGTTGTGTGCAACCACCATCTTCTGCCTACTCATCGGGCTCGGCTCGTGGATGGTGGGCAGCCCGGCGCCAACGTGGTTTCCGTGGCGCGGCGTGTGGATCGCGCTGTTGCTGATGGTCGGGACTGCCCTCATCCCGCTATGGTGGAGGCTGGGCGAACTCGGGACGACGAGCGATGACAGGACTGCCTGAAATGGGAGTCCGCTGCGCTGGGGAGAGGAGCGCCGCAGCCGGCACAGCGGGCCGGTGACGATCAGGGAGTCACGGCCCAACCCGGGCGAGCTCCTTCGAAGCGAGCGCTGGCAGCATCTTGATGATGACGAACTTGGGAACTCAGGCACTCCGCCGGGGTTCCTGCCGGCGCATCCTCGGAAAAGGGATCATATCCATCGGAAATGCAGGGAGCCCTCACACACGACGAACTATCACGGCATCTTTTGCCTTTCCCCTCCTCGGCTCTAGATTCACTGGAGGTATCGGCGAGTAGCGTGAGGGAGGTGACAGGTGAGGGAGGTGACAGGAGACGCAACGCGCGCGATCGCGCCGCGTCCTGCTCGCCGGACGGACTATCGCACACACGATGGCAAGACCTGGAGGAGCTGCTGGTCGCTCTCCGCCGAGGCGGTGGTTTGCCGCTCGGTGCCTGGCCCGCGCTCCGTCCGAACACCTCGATCCGCCTCACGATGAACCCCCGGAGACTGACGCAGCCGGGCGGGCACAGCAGACGCTCCCACAGGCCACCCGGTTGCACGCTCTTCTTCAGCATGGAGTGACTCTATGACACAGCCTCGTCAGAATCGTTCGAGAAGCGAGGAGTGGCAGCGTAAGCTTCTCATTGCGGTATCAGGTCTACTGCTCTTCGAGACGCTCACGGGCCTGTGCATCTTCTTGCTCCCGTTTTCAGTCTCGAACCAAGTCATGGTCCTGCTCCATACTGCGGTCGGACTCGTGTTTCTCGTGCCATTCGCGTGGTATCAGACTCGCCACTGGATCCTATACCAGGCGCCACGCATGTCGCACGTGAAGCTCACCGGCTATTTCGCCATGGTGGCGACCGTCATTGCCATCGTATCCGGTTTGGTACTGACCGTGCAGGCCTTGTGGGCAACACGCATCAGCTATGCGTGGGACTTGATCCACATCGTCGCCACGTTTGCCTTGATCGTCTCGATCCTTCCCCACATCTTCGTCCTCGTCAATCGTGAGGTGCGAGCGACCCGCAACGCCGACGGCGATTCTGCGCTCGCAGCCACAAAGAAGTTTGGCCTGGGTTCGCTTGTTGTCGCCGCGTCCCTCTTCGTGGCTGTCGCGCTGGTGGCATACTGGTACGAGCCACCGAGGATGGAGAACGAGTTCCCAGTTGACTACAGCTATCTCTATGGTCAAGACAGGCCGTTCGCGCCCAGCCTTGCGCGCACGAACACCGACAAGGCGTTCGACGCACGATCCATGAGCGGGTCGGAATCCTGTGGAACCGCCCGATGTCACGAGCAGATCGTCAGAGAGTGGAAGGTGAGTGCACACCGCTACTCTGCGATGGACGTGGCATTCCAGACGGTGCAGAAGGTGATGGCCGAACAGAACGGCGCCGAGTCGACGCGCTATTGCGGCGGCTGTCACGATCCGATCTCGCTGTTTTCGGGAGCAAAGAACGTCTTCACCGAAGATCTCACGAACCTTGCCGGATATCAGGAAGGAGTCTCCTGTATCGTCTGCCATGCGATCGAGGAAACCGACGTTCAGGGGAACGCGAACTACGTCATCAGGCAACCGAACCGCTACATGTTCGAGCTTGACGAGGGCAACACGGCTCGCTTCTTCAGAGACTTTCTCCTCCGCGCCTACCCTCGCTATCACGTGAAGACCCTCCAGCATCGCTTGTTCAAGAGTCCGGAGTTCTGCGCCGCGTGCCACAAGCAGTTCATCGACGAAGAGATCAATCAGGTCGGGTGGGTGCAGCTCCAGAACCAGTTTGACAACTGGAAGAACAGCAGATGGAACGAGCCGGGCGACCCAACCAAGACGGTCGAGTGTCGCGAATGCCACATGCCGTTGACGGAATCTCAGGATCCTGCCAATGGAGATCCGCTCGATTACAACCGCTCAGGCAGCGACGGCAAGCACCGCAGTCATCGGTTTTTGGCAGCCAATCAGTTCATGCCACTCGCTCTGGAGCTCGAAGGGGCCGAGGAACACGCGGACCTGACGGCGCGGTGGCTGAGGGGTGAGATTGAGATCCCTGAGATTGCCGACAAGTGGCAGACCGGCCCCGCCGTGCCGCTGGAGCTTGTGGTGCCGGATTCGGTGTCCCCTGGAGAAAACGTCACGGTCCAGGCAGTCGTCACCAACAACAAGGTCGGCCACGACTTCCCGACAGGGCCGCTCGATATCATCCAGGCGTGGGTGGAGATCACCGTGAAGGACCAGGCCGGAAACATCGTCTTTGAGTCGGGAACCAGAGACGAGAGACATTTCATCCAACCAGGTTCCTTCATTTTCAAAGCAGAACCGGTCGATCAGTTCGGCAACCTGATCGACCGGCACAATCTCTGGGAAATGGTGGGCGTACGATACCGCAGATCCATGTTTCCCGGGGCGTCCGACAGAGCGGAGTTTGGCTTCTCGTGTCCCGCGACGACGGTCTCTGCGCGAGGCCAGGGTGTCGACGCGCCACCATCCCTCGACGCAGCTGGTGACTTCAAGGCACCCGACCAACGGGCCACGACTTTGCATGTATCGGCGAAATTGCTCTACAGGAAGGCAGACCAGTTTCTGCTGAACTTCCTGTTCGGTGAGGACGCCAACCTGACCGCCCCGATCACCGTCATGTCGGAGGATGAGAAGACGATCGTCGTGAGACCGCGGGCATCGTCATAGCCATGTCGGCCAGGATGCCGCGACGTCGAAGGCTCCTTCTCCTCACGGCCGGCCTTGGGTCGCTCTTTGTCGCCGTCGCTGCAGTCACTGTGTGGCTCACCTCGCGACCGGAACCCATCTACCGACCGGGCGAGCGTGTTGCCGGTGTCACGGCCGAGTTGGCTCGGTCGGTTCCGCCAGATCACCCGCGCGTCACTTTCGCGAACGTGACCCAAGACGCGGGGATCGGTTTCCACCACTTCTCCGGACACCGGTCATCCCAGTTACCGGAAGACATGGGATCCGGCGCGGCCTGGGGCGACTTCGATAACGACGGCTGGCTGGATCTCTATGTCGCCAACGAGGTCGGACCGCTGACGTCGACGGATGGTGAGGTGGCGCGGTCTCCGGCACATGCGGCGTTGTACCACAACGCCGGCGACGGCACGTTCCGTGAGGTCAGTGCAGAGGCTGGCGTGCAGTTTCGCGGTTGGGGAATGGGAGTCGCGGCGGGAGACTACGACAACGACGGCTGGCTCGATCTCTTCGTATCGGCCTACGGCGACAACATCTTGTATCACAACAGGGGAGACGGCACGTTTGCCGACAACACCGAGGACGCAGGCCTCGGTGGACGTCCTGGTTTCTGGGCGGGGGCGCGGTGGGGCGACTACGATCGAGACGGATTCCTCGACCTGTACGTCACGGGATACGTCAAGTATCGCTACTTAGCGGCGCAAGAGAAATCGCTGCAGTACGATGTCGAGCAGCCCGCTGGCATCAATCCGTCGTCGTTCGAGCCGGAACGGAATCTCCTGTATCGCAACAACGGAGACGGGACTTTCAGTGAGCTTGCGGTACGGGCCGGTGTGTCGGGCGAACCGGGGCGAAGTCTCGGCGCCGTGTGGGCCGACTTCGACGATGATGGCTGGCCCGATCTCTATGTTGCGAACGACGTTTCTGACAACCTGCTCTTCTGGAATCAGCGAGACGGAACGTTCACGGATATCAGTCTGGCCGCTCGGGTCGCGGACTACCGGGGCGCCATGGGAATCGCGGTCGGCGACTGGGACGGGGATGACGATGTCGACATGTTCGTCACGCACTGGATAGCACAGGAAAACGCACTGTACAGCAACCTCCGGTCGGAGTTGCGCGCCCTCGGTTCCGACACTCCCCAACCTTTGCAGTTCATAGACGTGGCAGACCGGTATGGACTGGGGCAAGTTGCGCTGGAGTTCATCGGGTGGGGAACGTCCTTCATCGATTACAACAACGACGGACGCCTGGATCTCTTCATCGTCAACGGAAGTACGTTGCAGCAGGATGACGACCCACGACTCCTCGTACCGATGACCGACCAAGTGTTCTGGAATCGCGGCGCAGACGACGGATTCTACAATGTGTCCTCGGTGAGCGGTGAGTACTTCGGGCAGGGATCTGTGGGTCGAGGTGCAGCGTTTGGAGACTACGACAACGACGGTGATGTCGATGTCTTTGTGGTGAATAACGGCGGGCCCGGCGTTTTGTTGCGCAACGAAGGTGGCAATCGTCAGCGATGGCTCGAGGTGCGGCTCATCGGAGAACAGAGCAACCGGTCGGCCATCGGCGCGAAACTCCGCCTTGTTGCCGGCGGCGCGGTCCAGGTCCGTGAGGTTGGCGCACAGAGCTCGTACCTCTCGCACAACAGCCTCGTACAGCATTTCGGACTCGGCACACTCCAGGGCGCAGATACGCTGGAAATCAGATGGCCCAGTGGGTTGCGCCAAGTTGTGGTGGGTCCAGCATCTAATCAGATCTTGCGGGTCTCTGAGAAAGCGGCGATGGAGAACGCCACCACGAACCCGAGATGAAGCGCATCGCGGGCTTCCTCATTGCGATTGGTGTCCTCTTTGCGGCAGTCACCGTCTTGAAGAGTCGGTCGTCGGGGGCGCCCAGCAGCGTCGCGTCCACTGAGATGTCCCTCGAGGATCGGGATCGGATCCGGCGCTTTTGGGAGGTCTACCGTCGGGCCACTGACCATCGGATCGCGGGTCAGTCGCGGGACGCGGCAGACGAGTACACCCGGGCGCTGGCACTCAATCCCGAGCATCAAGATGCGCTCTACTACCTGGGTAGCATGCACTTCGACCTGGGGGACCTCGCTGCGGCCGAGCAGGCCTGGCAGCGGTTGGTGGAGATCGATCCTACCAGTGCTCGTGCACATTCGCAGTTGGGCGCTCTGTATTTCTGCGTCGGCGAACAGGAGATGCTCCAGCCCGAAAGAGCAACGGCCGAGTTTCAACGAGCCTTGGCGATCAACAGTGAGGAGACGGGCCCACTCCTGAGTCTCGGTGAGATCGCACTGGTGCAGGGAGATCTGGAAAAGGCGCACTCCTATTTCGATGCGGTCGTCGGTTCGAACTACTCCAGCGTGGAGGCACACTTCTACAAGGGCTACATGGCATGGAAGACGGGCGCGGCAGACCAGGCATCGGAGCTCCTAGCAGCAGCAGCCCGCCTCGCGCAGCCGGCAAAGCCCGCGGGGGGCGTGCCAGGTGAGGGCGATACTCGCGCAGGTACGGCTCCGATGGTGAGCACCCCCACCAGGTGCGGGGCGATGCGGGATCGCGTGGACCAGCTCGCAGCGATCGATGAAGCTGTCGCTCGCAAGGTGGGACCCACTTATCGGGAGTTCGACGAGCTACTGCGGGACGTGCGCAAGAAGCTCCCCCATTAAAGGGGCGCGCATTAGAACCGCGCCCCCGCCTGAACCAAACCATCGTACACAAAACGTGGCCGTGACCGCTGCACGTTGAGGAGCACGGCGGCCGGAACACCGGACCGGTGGAGGTCAGCGAATCACAGTCCGATTTCCGCGAGTTCCTCGGCAGACAGCACCGGCATGGCGCCTGGCTTGGTCGCCACGAGCGCCGCGTAGCGATTTGCGGTGACGAGCGCCTGTTCCGGCGTCGCCTGACGAACCAGCGCACAGGTCATCGCAGCGGTAAACGCATCGCCTGCACCCACGGGATCACCTGCGGACGCATCGACCTCAATGCCGGGCACGGAGACCGTTCCATCCGATGTAGTGATCGAGGCACCCTTCTCACCACGAGTGACGCATACAGCCTGCACACCGACACTCTCGACAAGCCACTGGGCCAGAGACGGCCTGTCGAGCATCGTCGATACCTCAGCGACTTCCGATGCGCTCATCTTGGTCACGTCAGCCGCCACAAAAGTGGTAAGGATGACTTCTGGGTCGGTGAATGGAGGACGGAGGTTGACGTCGAACACGATCAGGGCTTTGCCGTGAGCATCAGACAGCAGTTGCCGAATGGTCGCTCGCGTCGTGCTGCTCCGCTGCGCCAACGAGCCAACGCAGATTGCGTCCGCCTCCGCAGCGAGTCCACTTGCCGCGTCCTCCGGAGCGATGTAATCCCACGCGACATCATTCGTGATATCGTACCGAGGACTGATGTGCGTGAGCTTTACCACCACCGTGCCAGTCGGCCGCGTCGCGTCACGTTGCATGTATCTGGTGTCGACACCTCGTTGCCGCAGGTACGCGACGAGCTCATCCCCATCAGCGTCACCGCCAACCCGCGTGATGATGACACCTCGATCGCCGAGTTGGGCCGCATGGAACGCAACGTTGCACGGTGCGCCACCCGGTCGCCGTTGGTCAGGGAATACGTCCCACAGCGCCTCACCAATCGCGACGATCGTCTTGGTCATTGGCAACGACCTGCGTCCGCCTTCGCTCCCCGCTTACCACCAAGCGATTACGAAGATCGTGATGAGCACCAGCATCGCGACGGACTGATAGCGGTAATTCTTGTACCACGGCAACAGTCGAAGTGTCGGTGTCTCTTCGGCAAGCAGCGCCGGCGACCACGTCAACGTGCGTACGACCTCCTCGTCAGGCTTATCCGTGGCGAGGCTCACGACCGCGAGAGCGGCAAGGGCGATCACGAGCAGGATCGGCGCGAGATAGAGGAAGTGGATGACCGGCGTGCCCGCCGCGACCATCTGCAGTTGCTCGGGCGTCAGCGCATGCGTCTGGACGATGATCGACCCCGACAGCGCGAGGCCGAGGAAGATCGCCGCTGCCACGTGTCCGACCACGAGCGCTGCCAATGCGCCATGCCCATTCGCACGTTTCCAGAACACCCCAGCGAAGAAGCACGCGACGATCGGCGGTGCCAGGTACGCCAACATCTGCTGCAGGTAGGTCCAGATGTTCGGGAACTTGACGATCTGCGGCGCCCAGAGAATCGCAAGCGTCATGAACACGAAGGTCACGATTCGACCGGCAATCACGAGCGCGCGGTTCGAAGCCTTCGGTTTGAGCTTCTTGATGAAGTCCATGGTGACCAACGTCGACGCAGAATTGAGCGTCGAGTCGACACTCGACATGATCGCCGCCACCAACGCCGTGATGATGAGCCCGCGGATGCCGACCGGGAGCAGATCGAACATGAGCGTCGGAAAGATGAGATCGGGATTCTCTGCCAGCGCCGGGTACTCAGCGGCGGGGTACAGCAGCCGGCCGAAGATGCCCGGCAACACCATGAGGAAGATGATGGGGAGTTTGAGCAGGCCAGCAAAGAGCGCCCCCCAGCGACCGTGATTGAGATCCTTGGCACCGAGCGCACGCTGCACCATGAACTGGTTGGTAGCCCAGAAATAGAACCCCAAGAGAAAGACGCCGGTGACCAGTCCTGGCCACGGCATGACCGGGTCCGATGCCGGCCGAATGATCGACAGGTCGCTTGCCGGAACGCTGGCCACGACGGCCGACCAGGAGCCTCCAATCGCATTGAACGACAGCGCGGCGACGAGTCCGGCGCCGATCAGCAGCAGCACGGCCTGCACCGCGTCCGTGTAGACCACCGCCTTGAGTCCACCGGCGATCGTATAGACTCCTGCCACGATGCCGAGCACGACCACCGACAGCCACATCGGCACCCCAGGATAGATGATCTTGACGACCAAGGACCCCGCGTAGAGGGCAGCGGCCGTGTCGATCGTGATGTTCATCAGCACGAGCAGCGCCGAGAAGTAATACCGAGATCGCTCGTCGAACCGTCGCTCCAGGAACTCTGGCATCGTGAACACGCGGGTCTTCAGGTAGAACGGGAGGAAGAAGACCAAGAACACGATCAGGACGAGGGCCGCCATCCATTCGTAGTTGTACACGGAGATGCCCGAGCTGAACGCGGACGACGACAATCCCACCAGTGTGCTGGACGAAACGTTCGACGCGAAGAGCGAGAATCCGATAAGCCACCACGTGAGCGAACGGCCCGCAAGGAAGTAGTCGTCTGTGGTCTTGGTCCGCTTCGCGAAGTAGAGGCCGAGTCCCACAATGAACACGACGTACAGCAAGACCATCACGAGAT
>JAOTWK010000525.1 GCA_029862935.1 Gemmatimonadota bacterium
GCCTCCGGCGGCCGCTCCGGCGTTCAGCGCGAAGCTGGCCGAGCTCCCGACCCACGTGCCACCGAAGGACACCTTCGTCGTCCACCGGGTTCGTCGCGGCGAGACGCTGTCGACGATCGCCCGCCGTCACGGTACCTCGGTCAGCGCGATCGTGCGCGCCAACAATCTGCGCAGCCGCAACCGCATCCGCACCGGGCAGAGTCTGAAGATCCCCTCGCGCGGTGCGGCGGTCGATTTATCGAGGCCGATCGCGACGGGGAACCAGGTGGCCTCACTCAGCCACAGCGTGCGCCGGGGCGACAGCCTGTGGAAGCTGGCCTCGCGCTACGGTACGACCGTCGACCGTATCAAGCGGGACAACGGCCTGCGCAGCGACCGCCTGTACGTCGGCCAGCGGTTGCGCATCAACACGGGCATCCCGGAAGGCTCCCGCACCTACTCCGTGCGTCGAGGTGACACCGTGGGCAAGATCGCGAAGGCGCACAAGGTCTCGCTCAGCTCGATGCTGCGCGCCAACGGCCTGTCCAGCTCCAGCAAGATTTACCCAGGCCAGACCCTGGTCATTCCCAACTGAATCCTGCAAATCGCAAGGTGGTGTCGAGCTTGTTGGTCGACGGGGCGTTGCGCTCGTCCGATTCCCTTCTCGGGTCGTCATCGATCAGCGATCCGACCTCGCTCGGAGACCTGATCCTCGCCGGATCGAGTGTCCTGGGCCCTGCGATCGGGGGTTTCGGCTCGATCTGCCGCCGGCTCAGAATGCGTGGCGCAGCGAGTGCCGGGCGTTGCGCCCGACGGCCGGTGTGATCCACTGGCGCCGGTAGATTCGACTCCAGCCTTGCGGTAGGCGTATCCGTTTGGGGAAGCGTCGCCGGGCGAGCACGTCAGTCCAGCTCCATCGACGCTCGGTCAGCTCCAGCCGCATCGCCGGCGTAATCGGTTCGTGACGTCGTTCCGAGACCTTCTTGACGAAGTTGCGCCAGACGACCATCAACGCCATGCGTTCGAGGATCGCGTTAGTCCGGCGGCCGAAGGCGATCGTCTCCCGGCGATGGTGGGCTTGGCTGTGCCGCAGCAGCTTGTGCAGCAGGTCCACCGCAAACATCTGGCGGTCCCGCTCGGCGGCGAGCGCGGGATCGGACCCCGGACCGCGAGGCGGGTTGCGATAGATCCGGTGGCCGAACCGGCCAGCGCGGGCAACCGCGGCCCGATAGGCCGGATGTTCGTCGGAAATCAGCTGCAATTCACGGGGAGCCAGCTTCTCGAGCATCCCCAGCACGCGTCGCGTCGAGCGCACGACCGAGCCCGGGACGACCTCGGGCAAGGGGCGGCTCGCTGCCCGCCGTCGCGCGCCGCGGCGACCGGCCCGACGATGGGGAGCCGGGTCGAAGCTGTACACGAACCACGATCGCTGGCCCACGGCCGTGCCGATGCCCAGCCGATCCTCCTGCGAGAAGACGAAGCTCTCGAAGTGGTCGAAGACGAAGGGCTCGTCCACGGACCTGTCGAGATCGGCGAGCGCTTCGGCTTGAAGCAGGATGGCGTGGCGTCCCAGCCGAGCCGACATGCGCGTGACGGTCGACGGCGCGCAGCCGAGGGAACGGGCGATCTGACGGTGGGCGCTGCCGGCGACCAGACCGGCGGCGATCGGAATCAACAGCTCGGGGCGTTTGAGGTAGTAGCTCGTGGCGAAGCTCTGACGCGAGAAGGTGCGTTCGCAGCTCGAACAGAGAAAGCGCGGGATCTTGCGGCGGGGATCGCACTTGCGGCGAAACGATCCGGCGTGAGTGCAGCGGTAGCGCGTGACGGGACGATGGCTCGGGCACTCGGGCCACGGGCAATGCGGGGGCCGGAAACGGTCAGGGCGTCTGCCCTCGACGGGCTGGCCAGGATCGAGCATCGGGCAGCCGAGAGGCAAGGTCCGTGCCCACCACGAAATGCCCTGAATCTCGCCTCGATCTCGATCCCCCGTCCGCCGGCGGACAGGCCGCGTCCGCATCCGGTCGCAATCACACCAACAAGCTCGTGACCACCTTGCAGGCTTTGAGTATCAGGCCAAGACCTGACCCCGGGGTCGGTCGGCGGCCGGGATCGGATACAATGCAGCCGCCTGCACCACGCCCGGAAGCGCGGGCAGGCGCAGCTGGTCGCCCTGCTCGAGTCGTGTCACGGGGCCTGTGGGCGAGGCGCTCAGGCAGCGGGTGGATTGCACCGAGGTGACAGGTGGTCTCGATTCCGCGGTGCTGTTCGGTCCTCGTGCTTGTTCTCGCTTCGCTGATCGCAGTGGGTCCTCGAATTCTCGCCGACGCCGAGATCACGCTGCACGCCGGAGGGCGTTTCGGCGGAGAGGCCGACGCGGGCACGATCCGCGTCGATGCGCTCGACGCCGGCCCGGCCTTCGGCCTGAGCTACCATCACCGGCTGCGCGAGCAGGGCTGGCTGTGGGGCGCCTGGAGCGCCCAGCGCACGGAGTTCGACACCCCGGGGCTGCTCCCCGATCGCGCCAGCATCGACCTCGACGTCCACTACCTGCACGCCGGAACGTCCTACCGCCCGCAGGGCCGCGGGCGAACGCAGGGTTTCGTGATGTTCGGGCTGGGCCTGACCTGGGTCGACCCGCGTCCGAGCGAATTCGATACCGGGCTGGGCGGATCGCTGCTGATCGGCGGTGGCTTCCGCGTCGCGATCCGGCCCGCCGTGGCCTTTCGCCTCGACGCGCGCGGCTATGCGACGTTCACGGACACGGAGCTGAAGGGGCGCTGCGGCGATAGCGCGTGCTCGATCGACTTCGCGGGCAGCGGCCCGTTTCAGGTCGACGTGCTGGCCGGAGTGTCCTTCGCTTTCTGAGAGTCGGCGAGGACCTCGGGGATTGGAGAATCGTGCGGGCGATGCTACCGTTCGCGAGGGCTGTGCCCCCAGCTGGCCCG
>JAOTWK010000526.1 GCA_029862935.1 Gemmatimonadota bacterium
GGTGACGAGGATCCTCCCCTCCATGATGTCGACCAGGGCTTCGAGACGGAGGTCGCGCCGCGGCGGAACGCGAAAGGCCTTCGAATCGGTCCGATAGGCATCCCAGGCCTTCTTGTACTCCTGTGCCGCCGTGAACGCCGTCACGTACACCGCTTCGACACCCTCGCGGCTCGCCGGGAATCGCTGTTGCCCCTGGCCTCCGAAGTTCTTGCGGGTGACGTTCTCGCCCAGGGCGAACTTCACCGTCTGGGGCGCTCCACCGAGCAACAACGCGCGACCGTCCTGCATGCCCCAGCGCATCTTGATGATCGCGCTCTGGCCTCCGATCGGGTTTGCGCTGCCGTGCAGCACCTGAGCCGTCGTCACCCCGCCCGACAACGCGCGGTAGATGCTGAAGTCCTCGGGATCGAGTGCATCCATCACCCGCACTTCGGCCGAGATCGGCACGGATCCCTCATTGGTCGAGCGCATCCCCGTATGGGAGTGCTCGTCGATGAGGCCGGGAATCGCCGTCTGACCGCTGCCGTCGACAACGGGAACGCCGCGTGGGGCCGAGAGATCGGACCCGATGGCACGGATCGCTCCATCCCGTATCAGGATCGACACGTTGCGATAAACCGTGTCATTCGCCGTCCACACCGCGTCGATGTTCCGAACGAACAGGTCTCCGCGCGGCACAGCAACCGCGCCGGGCTCGATCTGCGCCTTCCACTGCGCCGACGCCGACGGCGTCACGACCGCCGTCATGAGCGCAGCAATGAGGAGCGTGCGTGCGATGCTCATTCGTTCCCCCTCTCGGGCGTGCCGGCACGCCGTGCCTTCCATGAGAAGTCACCCATTGGGCCGCCGCCGGTTCCCGATGCCTCGTCTCCCTCGACGGTTCCCTTCACCTCAAACTCCATGGTCTCGCCACCCATGCTCAGCACCCAGGTGCATGTGAAAGACGAGCCTGAGACGGCTCCGCCCTGGATCCGCATGGTCCCCATGTCCATGACCAGCGTGCCGCTGAATTCGGCCCCGTCCTGCTCGAGCGTCATCCTGCCGCCCATGCCCTCGCCGCCCGCGTCGATATCGACCGTCCAGGTGCCCGTCAGGTCGACAGCGGGGGCCTCGCCGCTCGCCGGCTTGGCGCTCGGCTTGCCCCGCTCCAACGCTCCTTCAACGAAGGTGTACGTAATCTTGGTCTCGTCGGAGAAGAGGGGACCGTCGGCCACGACGAACGTCGCCGGTAACCCGCTTTCGATCCGGGTCAGCGACGGGGCACCCAGGAGTTCGGCCGGCGTGGCAGTGAGGGCGCGGAGTGCGTCCGCTTCACCGAGTCCGTACTCGATCGCCTTGCGCGTTCCCTGCCGCAGGTCGGCCTTGCCGCCTCCGCTGGTCAGCGCAAATCGCACTCCGGCCGCCGCCAATTTCCCTGGGTTGGCGTACAGCTGCTCCAGATCGCGCTTCTCGCGTTCGGCCGCGGCATCGAGCGGTTTCGGCGCCTGTGCGGCAACCGAGTCGGCCTCGTCAGCCTCGGACTTCTTCTTCTCGGGCTTCCACTGCTTCGGCTCGGGGAAGTCCAAGGACACCAGTACCGGAACGTTGCGTCGCTTCAGGGGGTCGGCAACCTTCCATGCTTCGTCTCCGCCCACGATGATCGGCGAGAAGCCGTACTCCTCTGCCAGACGGAGCACCAGTCGGATGTCCTCCGCCTTGTCGGCGGCAAAGAACACGGGCACTTGACCGGTCATCACCGTGCGTAGCACTTCGTAGTCGGGATCCCAGGGCGGTGCCGCGAGGCCGCGAGGATCACGCCGGTAGGCTGCCACATGCGCCCCGTGGTGCCAGGCATCTTCCAGGCTCTGGCGAATGAATGCCACTACCGCGAACAGCGTGCCGGGATACGCCCCTCGCGCGCCCTGCAGCGCAAACACGGGCCCCAGCTCTGGATTGAGTACCAGACCATTCGGGACGTCGGCGCTCTTCCGGTTGACGAGCACGGCGCCCCGTCCGGGCATCACCGGTCCGTCGGGATGCACGGCACCCGCGACGACACCCGCTAGGCGCTGCTTCTCGAGGTCCTTCCCCGTGGCCGCGAGGAAGTCTACAACCCGGCGATGCGGCATGAATCCCTGTACGTGCCGGGGCGGATTCCAGGGTTCGATTTCCTGACGGTTGATCTCCACCTCGGGGAATTCCACCTTTGCTGCTCCTTGAGCATCGATGAATCCCGGGAAGACCATCAGCGAGTCGCCAGACAGCAGCTCGGCATCGGGCGGCACCGGCACGTTTGCCCCCATTGCCTGGATGAACCCGTTCCTTACGACGATCGTCTGATTGGCCAGGCGGCTACCATCGGAGCGAACCAGGGTGACCCCGCTCAGCGCGTAGGCCGGTGCCGGTGGGGGCTCGGTGAACTGGGCGACGACGGTGCGAGGAGCCAGAAGAGTTCCAACCGTCACGGCCGCCGCGGCATAGTAAAGGCGAGCGCGTGCTCTCAGCATCTCCGGTCCTTCTGTTGATGGGGTTGACGAAGCGTATCTATGTGTCCGCGAGGTCTGGGAAGCTCGTCGTGATGCCGGGTGGTGTCAAGATTCGTCGGGCTCGAGGGGAGTGGTCTGCTCGATGCATAGGGGAGGAGGTATATTTCGCGTGCCATGTCTCGCATCGTAGATTCCCGAACGCCAACCACGTCGATCACCGTCAAGTGCCGCCTGTTTGCGCGTTATGCCGAGCTGCTGGGCCGGGACCAGGTCACCTTGACGCTTCCCGAGTCGGCAACGGTGGGAGACGCGATCGCAACCCTCCGTAGTCGATTGGAGCAGGGCGACCTCATGCCGGCAGCCCCCCTCACCGCCGTCAATCTCGAGCACAGTCAGATGGACCGACAACTTCGCGATGGAGACGAGCTGGCGTTGCTCC
>JAOTWK010000527.1 GCA_029862935.1 Gemmatimonadota bacterium
GCGACAAATGCCGCGAGGCCGGCAGCCCCTGCGAGGCCTCGCGTCAAGAGCTCGCGTCTGCTCAACACCGATCGATGCTCCATCAACCCACCTCATCTCCTCTAATCACGCAGCCCAGCGACTGCGCGAGTTCGTATCCGACGACTTCTTCGTCGTGGGGTGGCGCGGCGAACCGGATCGTGGTCGGCCCGCGGAACGGCTGCCGGCCCACGACTTCGAAGACCACGCCCAACCGCAGACCCAGCGAACGGAGATAGCGGAGGAGCTCGGAGTCCTTGTCGCTCACGAGCCGAAGCTCGGCGGTTTCACCGACCGGCACCTCCGAGAGGGCAGTGACTTCCGGCACGGCCACCATTCCGTCTTTGGTCGGGATCGGGGCGCCGTGCGGGTCGAACTCCGGGTTGCCAAGCGCCATAGCCATCCGCTCGATCAAGTCCTCGGACACCGCGTGCTCCAACCGCTCGGCTTCCTCGTGAACCGAATCCCAGTCATATCCGAGCTTGGCCGTGAGGTACTTCTCCAGAATCCGGTGCCGCCGGAGAACGCGCATGGCGGTGCGCCGCCCCACCCGCGTGAGCTGCACACCCCGGTAGGGCACGTGCGCCAACAGACCGGACTCCGAAAGCCGCTTGACCATCCCGCTCACCGACGGGGGCGCGACCGCGAGGGCGTCGGCAATCGCACTGTTCTGTGCCGCACCGTCACGGGCCTCCAACTCGTAAATCGTCTTGAGGTAGTCCTCCGTTGACCGGCTGAGCCCCCCCCGTCTAGACAGTGCACTCATGCGGCAGCCACGCTTCCGGCGAAAGTGACCTTAGGCAAACAATAATATTAGGATGGACTAAATATGGAAGCCCCATTCCGGCTGCACAGCGAATCCGGAGCGGCTCTAGATGGTTAAGTCAAAGAAATTGTTGAGGATACGAAGTGTCATACCCCACACGACATCGCGGCCGACGAAGTAGGCCGGCACCCTGAGCTCCCGGCCGCGGACCACGACGGTGGTCTCGTCGGCACCCTGCCGCAACTCGCCGATCGAAATCCACGCGCTGTCCGCCACTTCCCTGCTCGGATGTACCACGGCCCGCTTCGGGAGCCCGAACACAAACGGCCGGACGGCTACCGGTGGTAGCACGGGCGTCGTAGGCGCGAGATCGTCCAAGACACCCAGGAGTTCCTGCTCGGAGAGGTGAATGCCGGTTTCCTCCGCCGTCTCACGGATGGCAGTCGCCAGGAGATCGGGGTCGCGGCTTTCCCTCCTGCCGCCAGGCAGTCCCATTTGCCCCGACCACGGATCACCCTCGGCTTCCGCACGCTTGATGAGCAACAGGTCGAGGCCTCGATCTGCGTCCGCTGCCAACACCAAGGCTACTGCGGCCTCAATCCTACCGTCCATGTCGGCTTGGACCGGCGCTCGCCCGCGGAGTCTCCCGCTGACCTGTGAGAGCGTGAGCCGAATCACGCCGCGCGTCGGGACAAGGACGGATATTGAAGTGTCACAACGAGCGTTATGTGACCTGCGACCCACTTGCGGTGGTCCATATATTGCAAGCCGATGTTTAGGACTCGTGACTGTGTCCACCGTGTCGTAAGGAGGTGCCTATCCGAACCGTTGGAGTCGGACTCATCGCGCTGGCCACGTTCGCCGCAGCGAGCCTGTTGCTGCGTCGGCGACAGCTCATCGCCCTCGCGACCAGAAGGCGACCAACGCTGGTCGACTCGCTGTACGCGGCGGGTCTCTGACCCGCGCACCGACGGCCCCCGCATTGGGGGCCGTCGTCGTTTCAGCCCCCAGCTCCTCACAACAAATGCCGTACAAACCACTCCAGCGTCAGATCGACTGCGCGCTCGAGCTGGGGTGTCCACCCACCCCATGGATGCCGCGCACCCATCGTGTGACTCCCAGCCTCGACGATCTCCAGCCGAGCCACGTCCTTCCTCGCGTGGCCAAACAGCAGTTTCGACTCACGGACGGGCACCGCCTCATCGACGCTCCCCTGCACCAGGAGCCACGGAGCAGATATCCGGCCGGCAGCCGTCGCGGGGTCCAGGAGATGCCCGCTGCGGTCGAGATCCTCGAGATAGTCCGCGCGGAGCGGCAGCACCTCGCCGGTTCGCGTGTTGACGATGTCGAGCGATCCGCTCTCCCGCCACTTGGCCAAGGTCCGCGGTCCCCAGCGCGTGTACGACGATATCGCGGCCCACGTCACGATCGCCCCACAGTTCGAGTGCCCCGCGGCGTGAATGATCGCTGCCGCGCCGCCGCGACTGTGCCCAAACACGCCGAGCTTGGTCGGCGGCGCGAGACCCCTGGCCAGGGCACCCGCTGCCAGGGCATCCCACACGGTGGCGAGATCCTGCAAATCGCCGGACGGGGTTGACCGAGAAAACCGTTCCGGCTCCGAAAACGACTCGCCGTCGGGACCGACGCCGCTGCCGGAGAAGTTGAACGTGATAGCCGTAACTCCAGACCGCGCGAGACGGAGCGCCAAATGCGGAAAGAAGCCCCAATTCTTGAAGCCCTTGAATCCGTGGCAGACCACCACCGCGGGCCGATCTCGCCCCCCCGCGGCCGTCCGCACTTCTCCGCGCAGGGGGCCACCGTCGGCGCCACTCAGCGCGAAGGGGGTGGTTGTTACGGTCGCCACGATCGCTGGTTTGACCTCCCGATTCGGCCCGTTACATTCCGCCTCGTGCGCAGGACGACTCTCGCCGCCGGATCGGCCACATCATGATGCGGCCGTCCAATCCCGCCCTCTATGTTCTCACGGTGGCGCTCAAAGAACATCACGACGATCTGCTCGCCCAGTGGCTGGAGTGGATCACCGAACGCGTCGCCCAAGCACCCCATGTGAGTCGCCCCACCCTCCAACGACATCTGGCGCTGTTGATCGGCCTGATC
>JAOTWK010000528.1 GCA_029862935.1 Gemmatimonadota bacterium
TCGAAGACAGCACCGTCGCGCCGCTCGAGATCCACCGCAGGAAGCTGCGCCTGCCACACCCGCTTCCGTTCGGCTACCACCGACTCTCGGTGCACGCGTCCGGCAGTACCCGGACCTGTACGGTCATCGCCGCACCGGTCGAGGCGTTTCGTCGGCCCGGGACGCATCGGAGCTGGGGCGTGGGAACGCAGTTGGCTGCACTCCGCTCGGCTCGCAGCCGCTCCCTGGGCGATCTCCGGGATCTGGAGTCCGTGTGCCGCTGGGTGGGTGACCACGGCGGTGACCTGGTCATGGTCCTCCCCGTGCATCCCACGTTCAATCCGGAGCCACCGGAGCCCAGCCCGTACTCACCGGTGAGCCGCCTCTTCTGGTCCGAGCTGATCCTCGACTTGGGTGATGCGCACCGGCCGACGGCGCCTCCCACTACGCTGGACGTGACCCGCGCGGACGCCGAGGTCCGAGCGGCCATGGCGGGGCTCCCTACGCCGGCTTCCACCCAGCTGGATGACGAGCTGGTCCAATACGCGCGGTTCCGGGGTGCGCAGGTCCGCCTGGGCCGAAACTGGCGAGCATGGCCCGCTGCGGCGCAGGCGGGCACGCTAGCGCCCGACCACATCGACGCAGAGGAAGAACGGTTTCACCTCGTCGCACAGACGCTGGTGCGCCGCCAACTCCACGACCTGCGCCAGCGCCTGGACGGCGACGGGATCCGCCTGGGGCTGGACCTGGCGGTAGGCGTCCATCCCGACGGCTACGATCCGTGGTCGCGGCAAACGCTTTTTGGCCAAGGGATGTCGGTGGGCGCTCCGCCAGACGGAGGCTTCCCGAGCGGACAGGATTGGGGCTTTGCCCCCGTGCTCCCCGCGGCTTCGCGTCGCGAGGGGCACCGGTACCTGGCAGCGTCGATCGCCAACCAAACGGCGCTCTCGGGCGTACTCCGTGTGGACCACATCATGGCCTGGACCCGCCTGTACTGGATCCCCCACGGGTTCGGGCTGCACGAAGGGACCTACGTCTCCTACCCCGACGAGGAACTCTTTGCCATCCTCACGCTGGAGTCGAGCCGACATCGGTGCGAGGTGGTGGGCGAGAACTTGGGCACCGTGCCTCCGGAAATCGACGAGGCGCTGCCACGTCACCGGATTTGGGGGACGTATCTGGCACAGTTCCAAGCGTCAAAGGACCCGGACGTGGCGCCACCCACAGCCGCCGACATGGCGCAAGTGGGCACGCACGACACACCCACGTTCGCGGGGTGGCTTGTTGGTGCGGATATCGACGAGCGGGTGCGGCACCGTCTGCTGGCGGAGGAGGCGGTTCCGACCGTCCGCGAGGAACGATCGTGCGCTACCCAACGGCTCGCCGACCTGCTGGGCTGCAGCGTGGACGAGCCACAGGCCTTTCTGTCCCGGTTGCTGGAATGGCTGGGACGGTCCGACAGCCCACTGGTGGTTCCCTGGCTCGAGGATCTTGTGCTCGAGGATCGCGGGGTGAACCTCCCTGGGACGCGGTCGTCGGAGCGCCCCAATTGGCAGCGTCCCATGCGGAAGCTTCTCGATGAGATCTTCGGTGACCCAGAGGTTGCCGCACTCGTCCGTTGCCTCAACGACGCTCGAAAGACGCGAACTGCAGCGTCCGGGGTGAGGCAGCCGTACCGCCGCCACTGATGTTGATCGAAGTTAGAGTCCACCAATAAGACGCGGGTCCACTATGGAATCACGCTCCGCCACCGCTCCCGTCCGGCCCAAGCCGCGTTTGTCGTTCTGGGATGTCTGGAACATGAGCTTCGGTTTCCTGGGCATTCAGTTCGGCTTCGCCCTGCAGAACGCCAACGTGAGTCGGATCTTCGAGACGCTGGGCGCCAGCGTGGAGAACATCCCAATTCTGTGGATCGCTGCCCCCGTAACCGGGCTGCTCGTACAGCCCGTCGTGGGTTACTTCAGTGACCGTACGTGGAACCGCCTGGGCCGCCGCCGACCCTACTTCCTCGGCGGCGCCATCCTCGCCTCGTTGGCCCTGGTTGCCATGCCGAACTCGCCCACGCTGTGGGTAGCGGCCGGTATGCTCTGGATCATGGACGCCTCTATCAACATTTCCATGGAGCCGTTTCGGGCGTTCGTGGGAGACAACCTGCCGTCGGAGCAGCGCACCACCGGGTTCGCCATGCAGAGCTTCTTCATCGGCACGGGCGCGGTGGTAGCGTCCGCGCTCCCGTGGCTGCTCACCGAGCAGTTCGGCGTGAGTAACGAGGCGCCCCGGGGTGTGATACCTGACTCGGTACGCCTCTCCTTCTACCTCGGCGCCGCGGTGTTCTTCGTCGCGGTGCTGTGGACGGTCATCCGGTCGAAGGAGTACTCGCCCGAGGAGATGGCGTTGTTCGAAGACAACCAGGAACGGGAGGGCCAGGCAAAGGATCTGCGGACGGCGGAGGAGTATGCGCAGAACGGCGCACGACAACTCCGCCTGGGATGGATCCTTCTCGCCGTGGGTGCGGTGTTCAGTGCGTGGCTGGCGCGCGAGGAGCTCTATCAGGTCATGATCTTGTCTGCCGGGATCGGGGTTGTCGGTGTGTTGCTCGTCGTCGGCGGGCTCATGCAGCGCGGCGGCAAGTACGACAACGGGTTCGTCACCATCCTGAACGACTTCCAGGACATGCCCCACACCATGAAGCAGTTGGCCTGGGTGCAGTTCTTCTCGTGGTTCGCACTCTTTGCCATGTGGATCTACACCACCGCGGCAGTGACCAGCCACATCTACGGCACCCATGACACAACGTCGGCGCTCTACAACGAAGGGGCCAACTGGGTAGGGGTCGCGTTTGGCGCCTACAACGGCGTTGCCGCCGTGGTGGCGTTCGCCATTCCGGTCCTGGCAAAACGGACCAGCCGGAAGAT
>JAOTWK010000529.1 GCA_029862935.1 Gemmatimonadota bacterium
GCAGGGGGCATGCCACCCCATTCTTTGGCAGTAACTCCTTACAAGAAAACGAGATACGGTCAAGGACCGATGATCCGGCGAGGCCGAAATGTCCGGCCGCGGGGACACCCGACCGTGGGTAGGGCACGAGCGTGGGCCAGCACGCCAGGGCCGGCGGCCTCCCGGTGATGCGAATCGACCTGCTGGATCCTGCGGAGGCCGCCCGGCTGGGCGGGCTCGAACTGGTGACCGGCGGGATCGTCGAGGGGTTCTTGACCGGGCTTCACCGGTCACCCCGCCGAGGGTTCTCTGTCGAGTTCGCCGAGCATCGCGCGTACCAGCCGGGCGACGAACTTCGCTACGTCGACTGGAAGATCCTGGGACGCAAGGACCGCCTCTATGTGAAGCAATTCGAGGAGGAGACCAACCTCCGCGCCATGATCGTGTTCGACATCAGCCGGTCGATGGCCTGGACCGGTTCGCCCGAGGAACTCCTCACCAAGCTGGACTACGCCCGGCGGCTGGTGGCGGCCCTGGCCCTCATTCTGATCCGCCAGCACGATGCAACCGGACTCATCACCTTCGACGACGACATTCGTTCGATCACCCCACCGCGGGCGCGCATGAAGCACTGGCGGCTTCTGCTCACCACCCTGGCTCGACTCGAGTCCGGCGGGGGGACCGCAGCCGAGGCGGCGCTTACCCGAGTGCTGGCGGCGCTCCGGCGGCGCGGACTGGTGGTCTTCGTTTCGGATCTCTTGTTCGATCGGGAATTAGCAATGCGCGCGCTGCGCTTTCTGCGCCATCGTGGGCATCAAGTGTTGGTGCTGCACATCATGGATCCGGCTGAGCGGTCACTGAGTGGGCCGTCCGAAGCCCGTTTCGAAGACCCTGAGACCGAGGCCTCGGTGACGTTGCGTCCCAAGGACTGGGCGCGGGTCTACGAGTTGACGGTGCGTCAGGCGGTAGCGGATTGGCGACTCGCCTGTCGCAGTATCGGCATTGGATATCACTGCGTCACGACCGACACGCCGTTCGGTCTCGCGCTTCGGGAGGTGCTGGCAGAGCCGGCCGGTCTCGCGTGATCAGCTTTCTGTATCCGTGGGCGCTCCTGGGCCTCGTGGCCGCCGCCGTTCCGATCGTACTCCATCTGATCGCGCGGCGCCGTCCGCCCACGGTCGTCTTCCCCGCGATCCAATACCTGGTCGACACGACCCGGCAGCATCAGCGGCGGCTGAAACTCCGAAACCTCCTGCTCCTGGTCCTGCGCACCGCTCTCATCGTGGCCCTGGTCTTGGCCGCCGCGGCGCCATCCGTCCCCATGACCGGTGCACCCGGGCACGCTCCCGGCGCACTCGTACTCGTGCTCGACAATTCCGCCAGCAGTGGTGCTGTGGTGGATGGCGTTCCCATCATCGATGGTCTGCGTGAGGCCGCGCTGGCCGTGCTCGCCAACGCCACCCCGGATGACGCCCTCTGGCTCTTGCTAGCGGACGGCGTTGCTCGGCGAGGGGGCCGGGACGCGCTCCAGGCCACCGTGGCCGATATCCGGCCGTCCGATCAACGGTTGGATTTGGGCGCCGCCGTCGTCGTCGCCGACGATATCCTCGCCGTGGATCAACGGCCCGGCGAGATCATCGTGCTGAGCGATATGCAGGCCAGCGCAATCACGGAGGCGGTGCCCGAGGCGGCGCTGGTGGTTGCCCGTTCACCCCAAGCCCTGCCCGGAAATGCGGGCATCGCCGCCCTCGATCCCGGTGTGCAGCCATGGCTTCCTGATGGTGGACGGGTAACGCTCGCCCTGGCGGGTGACTCGGGCCGAACCGTATCGGCCGCAATCGCGCCGGGAGATCGTCCCCAGCGACAAGTTCTGGTGACCGTGGGTAGTCCCGCCGAGATTCGGATAGCCAACCTGTCCGCAGGGTGGTGGCCGCTCACCGCAACGCTCGATCCGGATGAACTGCGCGTCGATGACACCCATGTCTCCGCCGTTCGGGTGGCACCTCCAGCACGACTGTTCTGGAACCCGCTCGACCGCCACGTATCGGCGGCATGCGAGGTGCTTGCCTCCGCGGGACGCGTCACGAAGGGCGATCGGATCGCTCTCGGTATTCTTGGCACCGGAACCTCGATCGTGCTTCCTCCGGCCGATCCAGCCCAACTCGGCGCGCTGAACCGCGCCCTGGGCCGGCGAGGTATTGCCTGGCGCTTTGGAGATGTGGTTACCGTCGAGCAAGCGACGGACAGCACAGGAATGCTTGGGTCCGTTGTGGTGCGTCGCCGACACAGGCTCGAACCAACCACGAGCGGCCGGACCGGGCTTCTCCTTACCGTGAACGGTGAGCCCTGGATGGTTCAGAGCCGTGACGTCGTGCTGGTGGGGAGTCGCTTCGATCCCGAGTGGACCGACCTGCCACTCACGGCCGGATTCGTGCCGTTCCTCGACCTCCTCGTGAATCAGATCGCGCAGGGTGGACTGGCGCGCCTCTCCGCTGCGCCGGGTGATGTGGTGCAGCTGCCGGACCGGGTGACGGAGATCAGGCTGGACGACCGTTCCTGGCGGGTCGAAGGGGGCGCCTCTTTCAGAGCACCCGCGGTCGGCGCGTACTATTTGCTGGCCGAGGCCGATACCGTGGGGGCGCTGGCCGTCAATGTCGATCCCCGTGAATCGAACCTGGAGCGCGCATCCGATCAGCAGGTGAGGGCCCTCTGGCACTCCGCGCGCCTGGTCACACTCGGTGAAGTGGGATCCGTCGCCTTCACTGCCGGTGCCCGGAGCGATCTTCGAGGTCTGCTCTTGTGGCTGGCGCTCCTCCTTGGTCTCGCCGAGGTGGCGGTGGCAAGTACCGGGAGACGGGTGCGATGACCGCGCGCCTCGTGCTCGACGCCTTCGACCAAACGCGTCACACG
>JAOTWK010000530.1 GCA_029862935.1 Gemmatimonadota bacterium
ATATTGTGGCAAGAACAAGCCGAATCCCAAGTCGCCTTTGCCCGGACTCTTTTTTGTAGGGCATGATGCTGGCGGAGGTGGCTATCTCGCTACCCACCAGGCAGTTTGGTCGGGCGTCAATGTGGCACCGCTCGTGCATTTCTATTGGCTGGAAAGGAGATCAATCAGCAGAGTTTGATTGCCCGTATTGACTTTTGTCGAAGAAAGGAAGAGGGTCCCGTCGCGCTTTCCCTCAGCCCTCCTCTCGTTCGACTCTACGAGCGCAGCTCGATCGCCGCGTTGCTGACCACGGGTGTGTCGCGCTCCTTGGTCTTAGCCGCCACCAGCAGCCGGTCGCCTTCCCGCCATACCAAGGTGACGATCGTCTCGCCCGGAAACACCACTCCCGCGAAGCGCACCTGATAACGCTCAACCTCGGTTACATCGCCCTCGAGAACGTTGTCCACAACCGCTTTGCAGACCACACCGAAGGACGACAGCCCGTGCAGGATCGGTTTGTTGAAGCCGCCCATCTGCGCGAACTGCGGGTCCGCGTGCAACGGGTTCTTGTCGCCGGAGAGGCGGTAGATCAGCGCCTGGTTGGGCATCGTCTTGCTCTCGACGGTGACATCGGGATCGCGTTCGGGGCCCTTGTTCCCGGCTGGCGGACCGGACTCGCCGCCGAACCCACCCTCGCCGCGGGCAAAAATGCCGAAGCGGTTGGTGAACAGCGGGCCATCCTTGTCGCTCGACACCGTTTCCATGACGATCAGCGCGGCCTTGCCCTTGTCCCAGATTGCCGCCACGCGGCGCTTGGTCTCGACCGAGCCGGACACCGGAATGGGCCGGTGGATCACCAGATCCTGCTCGCCGTGCAGCACCATTGCGAAGTTGATCTCGACCCCCGGCATCCCGCCAAGCCCGGACAGCGCACCAAAGACCGGGATCACGCCGTAGCTCGGAAGCACCTTGAGGTGCTGCTCGTAGGTGTACTCGAGCTCCTTCGCATCGGTGGGCTTCTCGAAGCCCGCCCCGAGGCCCAGGTGATAGAGTATGATGTCGTCCGGTCCCCACTCCGCACGCTGGCTGGGAAACTCCGCAGCAAGAGCCTTGCTCGGATCGATAGGCATGGTGTCCTCCTACTCATCCGTCTCAGCGGCGAGGGATCCTTCGCGAATCGGCGTCGAGGGCTATTCCGGAAGGCCCAAGATGGTGACGGAACAGACCGAGCCCGGCCCTCCCAGGTTGTGGGCCAGTCCCAGGCGCGCGTTCTTCACCTGAGCCCCTTCGGCGCGGCCCTGGATCTGCCTGGTGACTTCGCAGAGCATGCGACAGCCGGTGGCGCCGATGGGATGGCCGAAGCACTTCAGGCCACCGCTGGCGTTGACCGCTATCTTGCCGTCGACGTTCGCGTGACCTTCCCGAACGAACTTCGCGCCCTCGCCTCGCTCACAGAACTGGAGGTCCTGTATGTTGAGGATCTCGGTGATCGTGAAGCAGTCGTGCACCTCAGCAAGATCGATCTCCTCGGCGGGGTTCTTGATCCCCGCCTCCTCGTACGCCAGCTTCGCCGCGGCCTCGGTCGCTGGGAAGCCCAGCCAGTCGTAGGAAGCCCGATACATCGGTAGAAAGGCGTGCATGGCCAACGCGTTGGCCTTGGTTACCGCGTAATCGTGCTTGTGCCTGCTCTTCTTGGCGATTTCAGGCCGGGTTATCACCAGCGCGGCCGCCCCGTCGGACATGCCGCAGCTGTCGAAGCGCCCCAGGGGCCAGGCGATCATCGGTGCGTTGACCGCCGTCTCCAGGGTGATCGGACGCCGAAAGTGGGCCTTGGGGTGAAGGGCGCCGTTCTTGTGGTTCTTGACGGCTACATGAGCGAGATCCTCCCGGGTCCAGCCGTACTCGTGGAAGCATCGCGTAGCCGCCAGGGCGAACAGGCCCGGGGCGCTCGAGCCGCGCAGCACCGGGTGCCCCATGTCCACGGGCAGGCCGGAGCCGCCGACGTCCGTGAGCTTCTCGACTCCGCAGGCGAGCACCACGTCGTAGGCCCCGGATGCGACCCCAAAGCAGGCGTTGCGGAAGGCATCCATGCCTGAGGCACAGAAGTTCTCCACGCGCGTGGTCGGCTTTCCGAAGAGCTTGAGGGGTTCGGCGGCCACACTGCCGCTCAGTCCGGTGAAGTCATAGAGGTTGCCCACCCAGGTCGCTTCGATGTCGTCCGGGGTGACCCCGGCATCGTCCATCGCCTCGAAGGCAGCATCCACGATCAGGTCTTCGGCGTCCTTCTCCCAGAGCTCACCGAATTTGGTGCAGCCGACGCCCATGATGGCCGTCTTGTCCTTGATGCTTCCCATGGGATTCTCCTTTTGCTCCTCCGATGCAGGTGTCGCTCGGTGCTAGGAAGCCGCCTCCGGCACGGGCCGGCACTTCCAGTAGTAGTTGTGGAAGCTCGATCCTTCGTGCAATCGGCGGAAGATGACCTCCACGGACATGCCGATCTCGACCTCCTGCGGGTCTCCATCGGTCATCGAGAGGAAGATGCGGCCCCCACCCTCCAGGTCCAGCACCAATCGGGGCACGGGCACATTGACGTACTGGCCACCCTCGAGGTGGTCGAGTGTGAAGGTGTAGACGCTGCCGGTCTTGGCCAGCTTGATCTCTTCTATCTGGTCCTTCGTGGCGCACTCGCCGCACACCCGGGGAATGGGGTACAGCACGGCGCCGCACTTGCTACACCGACCGCCGTGGAAGTTCAGCACTATGTTGCTGTCACGCCAGTATGTGACGGCCGAACCACGGGGATCGACCTCCTCACGCTTCATGAGCTTGCGGAAGCGGGCGTACGCGGTGTAGTTGGGCAGGTTCCTCTTCTGGAGAAGATGGCCGCTCAGCCCTTTCCGGCCAGCC
>JAOTWK010000531.1 GCA_029862935.1 Gemmatimonadota bacterium
TGGAGGAGCCCAGTGCTCACGGCGACGAGGGCCTTGTTGCGGAACATGCCGGTCGCGAACGCGTTCGGGTCGGGCGAGTTGAAGACCGCCACCTCGGGCATGCCGATTCCCGCCTGTCGTGCCTGCCGCTGCACGGTGTCGACCAGCCAACGCTCGATGTCGTTTGTCGGCTTGTCGATCACACGCGCGCCCGTGGCCCGCTTCGCCACCCACTTGGAAATGGCCAGCGAGAAGAACGAGCCACCGAAACCGAACAGCGCGCACCAGATCAGGAGCTGCGCATAGGGCGCATTCGGGGGGATGATGCCCAGGGCAGTCAACACCGCCATCGCAACGGCTGCCATCATCAGGACAGCCACGTTGGTTGCGAGGTACAACACGACTCTCAGCATGCACGTCCTCCTTGGTCGCCAGAAAAGCTAGCTACGCCGGAAGTTGGCGACAACGGCTCCAACACATGGCGGTTGGTGGATGTAACGAGGGGCGTCCCACGGACGCCCCTCACCTCACCGCCGTCTCGTTCCGGAAGGCGCTCGGTCAGCCACCTACCGCATACCGCGCGGCT
Source organism: Gemmatimonadota bacterium (assembly GCA_029862935.1). The sequence goes on from JAOTWK010000531.1 coordinate 566, forward strand.
ACGATGCCGTCACCGGTCGCCTGTACCGTGAACGGCTCTGAAATCCCGGCCGGCAAGGTCCTGCCCTCGACCGACGCAGTCGTGACGACGTTGCCCTGCGCGTCGACGAACTCGAAGTTGAGCGGTGGCATGACGACATCGGCGCTCCCCGTGTTGGCGATCCGCCCCTGGACCGTGTAACCACCCTCGTCGGCCTGCAGCTGGTCGAGGTACACGTCGAACGACATTGCCTCAATCCGTTCGAGAACCGCAAGCGTGGAGTCGTCCTTCCGCTGGAGCTGGTAGGCGGCAGCGAGCAACCGGAGCGACTCACTGCTCTGCGGATCGACTGCGACGAGCTTCTTACCGACCCCCTCCATCGCCTGGGCCGCCTTGTCCCGCGCTTCCTGCGGCTCGTTGTCGTCGTTGCAGATGGCGAGATAGGTGTTGGCGAGGTTGTAGAGGCCAGGTCGGAACTGCGGGGTTTTCTCGAGTCCCAGACTGAATGCCCTCGCCGCCTTGTGGTACTGCTCCGCGGTGAACAGGGCCTCGCCGGTGCGGAAGAGATCCATCGCGTCCATCTTCGGGGCGCGCGCCAGCACGCTGTCGTACAGTTGCAATGCCCGCTCACGCTGCCCCGATTTCTCGAGGGCCCGGGCCAGGCCGGTGAGGGCCTGGGAATCGTCCGGGTTCACCTCCGTCCGGTACCGTCGGTACCACCCGGCGGCCGAGTCCCACTGCTCCTGCATGCTGTAGATGAGGCCGACATTGAACATCGCCGTCTGGTAGTTCTCCAGGCGGGACGAATCGGCGTCACCAATCGCGACGGTGGACTTGAAAAAGTGGATCGCGCTATCCAGCACCCCTTCGTTGCCGTAAATGCGACCCAGGTAGTACGGCGTGATGTTGTCTTCCTGATAGATGGCCCACGCCTGCAGCAGGGTGCTCTTCGCCTCGTCGAAGGCCCCGTTGCGCATCGCCTCGATGGCCCGGTTGATCGTCGGGACCCAGATTCGCTGACGGTAGCCCACGATGTCGTCGTGACAGTCGGGCACCATTCGTTCAACCCTGTCGAACGCCGAATCAGCGCCGACGGCATCGTTGGTCATCACGTAGTAGCGACCCAGGTAATACCAGGCGGCGGGGTTGTCCTGCTGTCCCCGGGCCATAGCGTCCAACAGGTTACGGTGTGCGTCCCGCAACAAACGCTCGCGCTTCACCTTGTCGGCTTCCTCGCTCGCGCTCTTGATGTACACCACCCCGCTGTTGACGAGGAAGTGCCCCGCCGAGAGCTCACACTCCGGGGGTTGGTATGCGCCCTGTGCCACTGCCTGCGGTGCCACGAGGATGATGCCAACCACCGCCGCGATCCCGACCACCGATTTACGCATGCTCACCACTCCTTGCTCTATGACGCATTCATGTCTGCGACAGCATGTGTTCCGCTCGCCGTTCCGCCTCACGCGCGACGTCCAGCGCCGAGCGATTGAGGGCCTTTGCCGCCAGCACGACGTCGTCATATTCCGCTTTGACGCGCTGGCCCTGTGGCCCGTCCCGCACCTTCACTCTTACCCTTGTAGCGCCTTCAAGCTCCACGGCAATCTCGCGGCGCGCCAGCGTCCATCGCCACGCCGGCCAGCGCCGAACCCCCGCTGTCGTCCCGTGTGCGAACAGGGCCGCGACCACCTGATCCGCTGCCGACACCGGAGCCAATACCTCGATCCGAACGCTGCTCCGTCCCTTCTTGCCCTGGCTCGACCAGGTCTGGCAGTCAACCGCGCCGGCGTCGAACACCGCCTGACGCAACGGCTCGAGATACTCAGGCGTCATGTCGTCGACGTCGGTGACGATCACCTCGACTGCGCCCGCCTCGGCGGCGGTCTCGGCAACAATCAGCCGGAGCGCGTTGGGCCACTGCCGGTCGTTCCTCGTGCCGGCGCCCCAGCCACTGCCAATGACCCGCCAGCGCTCCGGCGGGGGCCCGGACGAGAGCACCCGGACCAGCACCGCCCCCGTCGGGGTCGTCGCTTCCCCCTCGATCGGCCCGCCGCTCGAAACCTCGATGCCCTGCAGCAGCTCCAGGGTGGCCGGCGCCGGCACCGGCAACTTCCCATGCGCGGCCTCGACCCACCCGCGCCCGACCGCAACAGGCCGGTTGTAAACGGCTTCGACACCCAACCGCTGAATGCCCTCCACCGCACCGACAATGTCGAGCACGGCGTCGATCGCCCCGACCTCGTGAAGATGGACCGCGCTCGGCGCCACCCCGTGCACCCGCCCCTCCGCCTCGCCCAGCAACTCGAAGGCCCTCACGGCCCGGTCCCGCACCGCCCCGCTCACA
>JAOTWK010000532.1 GCA_029862935.1 Gemmatimonadota bacterium
CGGGAAGCATGCCACCCTGTCATGCGGATTCGAGAGCGGCCTCTATCAGCGAGCGGCGCTCGTCGGAACGGAGGGTGTGCTCGAGCTGAACGAGCCGTTCATCACATGGGCTCGTCCGCCGCGTCTCTCCGTCCACGTTGGCGAGACCGAGGAGGTCATAGCATTCGAGCCCGTGAACACCTTTCAGATGGAGATCGAGGAGTTCTGCACGGCGATTCGCGGCGGGACAGCACCGTTGCTGAAGTCAGACGAGGGACTCCTGAACGCTCGCGTTCTCGACCGCATTGCGGCTGCAGCCGCGACCTGAGCCGATTCCAGCCTACTAGGGCTAGCGAGTTCCCTACGGGCGGTCGGGAGCGGGCCTCAGTCTTGCAGTTCGCATCTTGGACACCGGTGTCCGCAGTTTAGAGGAGTCTGCCGTTGCCGACCTTGTCGAGCGCTCCATGCGACTTACCCTGATCATTGTTGCACTCATCGGCACGAGTGCTTGCCACGGTCCAAGTGGACCGCTCTCGACGCAACCACCCGCCGACAGCCAGCTCCTTGCCGGTGCGGTGAGCTTGTACCGCGCATCCCGCAGTGACAACGGACTGTATCGTGACCGTCTGCGCTTCGACGGCGTCCATGACGGGCCGGCCTCTGTGGCCACGACGGGGATGGGATTGATCTCCTTGTGTGTCGGGAGTCGCATGGGGCTGAACCGGAACGCGGCAGCACAGGCGAAGACGACGGTGCGCACCATGCTGGGAATCGGGCACGCTCGGAACGCGGCGGGTTTCTACTACCACTTCCTCGACATGGAAACGGGCAGCAGAGCCGGGGACAGTGAATACTCGAGCATCGATACCGCCATCCTCGTGAGCGGTGCGTTGTTCGCGGCATCCTGCCTTTCTGGAGACGCCGAACTCGACTCGCTCGTGGTGGCCCTGTGGGAATCGATCGACTGGTCACAGGCTATAGCGGATCCCGTGACCGGGGCGATCTATCTCGAGATGTTGGACGATGGATCCGGAAAACCAGGGTCGGTCACCCTGCCGTTCAATGAATACATGCTGGTTGCGTGGCTGGCCAAATTGAGGGATTACACGGGGACCGGCCAGGCCACGGATCTCTGGAATCTGTTCTATGCGAGCGCGGATAGTCTGCCAACTTCCAGTTTTGCGGGACATGTCGTGCTCACGGACCGGCCAGGCGCCTTCCTTTCCAGCTTCGTCATACAGGTAGCGTACTTCCTGTGTCATCCATTCACGACGAGCGAACGGTACCGTGCCTTCATGCGCAGCGCTGAACGGGCGGACCGAGCGTGGTGGCAGCAGTCGGCCGCGGCACTGGATCACGAGTGGGGCCTGGGAGCGGGGAGCGCCCGTACAGTGGCCTATCACGCAGATGCCATCAACGACAATCCGGACCGCATCGTATCTCCGCACATCGTTGCGGGATTCCTTCCGGTCGATTCGAACGCCATGAGGGACCTCAGAAAGCACTACGCGACGCTGAGCAGAGCACTGCGTTCGATCGACGGCGTGAGCGGGAGCCTCTTGTGGCGCTACAGTGTGTCGGATCCCTCCTGGATGGCAGAGGAAATCCAGGGAATCGATTATTCTTCTACGATGCTCGGCCTTGCCACGCACATTGTCGGAAGGTCTTTTCTCGAGGAGCACAACGATTTTGAGGCGTGGCTCGCTCGGGCTCGGTAAGTGCCCGGTCATGCGGTGGAAGATGGTATTGGTGACCGCCTCCGTCTCGCTCGTTGCCATTTGAGAGGTTTCGTCATGACACACGTACGCTTCAGATTGCTCCTCGCCGTTCCGCTGCTGGCCGGCTGCGCTGCGGACGAGATTGCCCAGCAACCCAACGGTCAGGACATTCCCGTGCCCAGCTGGGAGCTCGTGTGGGCCGACGAGTTCGATGGCAGCGTGGTCGACCAGAGCATCTGGACGCCGGAGGTCATGCCGGATCCGTTCAACGAGGAGCTCCAGTACTACACCGACCGGATAGACGCCGCAGCCGGCGCGAACGCCTGGCTGGAAGGTGGTGCACTGATCATCGAAGCGCGCCGAGAGGACTTCGCGCACCGGAAGCACACCTCGGCACGGCTCATTACGAAGGGCAAGCAGGAGTTTCGCTACGGCCGCTTCGAGGCGAGAATCCGGCAGCCGGGGGAGGTGGGCATGTGGCCCGCCTTCTGGCTGCTCGGTGGCAATATCGACCAGGTTGGGTGGCCGCGGTGTGGTGAGATCGACATCATGGAGGGCAAGGGGCGGCTCTCCGACTGGACGTCCGGCGCGCTCCATCGCGGTCCCGACCCGTCCAGCAACCGGATCACCGCTGGGGAATACCGGCTCCCGTCCGGCAGCTTTCACGATGAATGGCACGTCTTCGCGGTCGAGTGGGAACCGGGGCGCGTCCGGTGGTACGTGGATGACGTTGCGTTCCTGGGGGTCGACAAGTTGCCGGGAGAGGACCCCGCCTACTGGCCGTTCGACGACGGGCACGGATTCTTCATCATCCTCAACCTCGCGGTAGGTGGCTGGTTCGACACGCCGTATTTGCCGCCGGACAACATGTCACCGCAACGGCTCTACGTGGACTACGTGCGGGTGTACCAGCGAGCGGAAGGCTAGGGTGAACACCGTGCAGCGAGCCTTCTGCACTTCACCCTACCGCCTCCTCGCACAGCTCGGCCAATCGGTCTGCCAGGCTCTCGAGCCAGCGCTGCTTGCTCTGAACGACGGCGCGGTAGATGCCGCGCGCCAAGAGGTAGGTTCCGCCCACCCATCCGGCCGCGCCTGCCACCACCAGTGCCACCGGAAGACCCAGCGCGCCGAGCCCGACGCCGAACATGACTCCTAACCCGCCGCCCCCTCCTCC
>JAOTWK010000533.1 GCA_029862935.1 Gemmatimonadota bacterium
AGATGGTGACGTTCGTCGGATCGCCTCCGAACGCAGCGATGTTCTGCTGCACCCACTCGAGGGCGGCGATCTGGTCCATGTAGGCGTAGTTGCCCGTGGGCTCGTCCGGATGCTCGTTCCTCAGCGCGGGGAACGCGAAGAAGCCGAGCCGCCCCAGGCGGTAGTTGAAGGTGACCAGGACCACGCCTTGCTTGGCGAACGGGACCCCGGAAGAAAAGGAGCCGCTGCCGAACACGAAGGCGCCGCCGTGGATCCACACCATCACCGGCAGCGTCGCCCCGGAAGCGGCCCCGGCAGGCCGCCACACATTGACGAACAGACAATCCTCGGACGAGTTCTCCCGGATCCCCGCAGAGCCGCGTGGAAACGCTGCTTGCGCACAATCCGCGCCGAACCGGCTCGCATCACGCTCTCCCTGCCACCCGGGCAAGGATTGGGGCCGGCGCCAGCGATTGGTGCCGACCGGGGCAGCAGCGTAGGGAATTCCCTTGAAGCTGTCGACATCCCCTTCCGTCACGCCGCGCACGACTCCGGAGGCGGTACGAACCGTCTGCGCCTCGGCCGGGGCGAAAGTCAGAAGCGAGGCCGCGATCAGCCAGACGATGATGAGAGACTTGCGATGCGTCCAGTTCATAGTATGTGCGCCGGCGACCCTGAGGTCCGAGGATTTCTGGTTGATTCTACTTACGGATGAATGCTATGGTCGTTCCGCACACTGCTAAACGTCAAGGCCAACAATTTCCAACCATTCTCTTGCTTTTTATAGACTTCGGTAACCGTAAAAGGATTCGACACCTCATTGCCCCGAACCACAGCCAAAAGAGTAATGCGGTTCCAAAGGATGGCAGTGTCGTCAACAACTTCTACCACAACTTCGTGGACATCGGCTTGCTTGTAGTGAATTCTCCCGCTTCTGATGATATCGATCTCTTCGTCCTTACCCCAGGTTCCGCTCATATGGACAAATTTTGCCTTGTCGTGAAAGAGTGTAGCAAGCGTATCCGCGTCTTGCTCTGCCATCCAGCGCCACTTCGCTCTGGAGAGATCGACGATCTCTTGTTCCACGTTCGTTTGCTGTGCGCCAGCCGATTGCACACTCACCATCAAGACAAACAGTCCGAGAATTGATGCTTTCATGTCAATTCAATCCTTTCTCTTCGAGAAATGCAGATAGCAGATCGGCGATTTGGAGATTGTTCAGGTCTGAAAACGGAAAGTGTGTGTTGCCACGGATGCCCAGCTCCGGCAGATGCACCAACGTCACCTCACCGCCACGCCGATTGACGGCGTCCCTCCACAACCGTGCCATCGCAAGACGGACCCGCCATCCATCCTGGCCCGGGTTGGCGGTTGGTTCAGCGGGGATGTTATCACCATAGTAAATAACGATGGGGATTTCAGTGAGCCGCATGAACTCCGACACAGGCACTGCAACAGCCTCGAGTGTGCCACCTGAGCTTTGCATCGGTGGCGGGACTTCTCCCTCCGGAAACAAGAATCCGCTTCCTGGCTCGTAGGAGACGATGGCTTTCACGTTCTGATTGCTGACTGCGGTACGCCAGCCCATCCCACCGGAATGGGAATGCGTGACAAGAATTGCCGGGCCAATCTTGTCGAACAGTGCCGACACCGCATCAGCCATGACTCGTATATCGATTGGCCCTGTGCTGGGCGTCATGGAGCGGAAATACTGATTCAGCGCCGCGGTATCACGCGAGAACTGGACTCCTTCGAAATAGTCTGGCCAGATGCCGATACGAAACGTGCCAAACCACTGCTGCTCGTCGGGTGTGGGGGTAATGGTGGTCGCTACCGTGCTGCGACCGGCATCACCTCTGCGCGGCTGGTCGATGAGATACACAGGAAAGCGCCGGCGTACGAAGATGTTCTGAAATCCTTCCCGCCCGTCCGGTGTCGTTTCCCAGGTCTTGGAAAACTGCCCGAACCCATGCCACATGACCAATGGAAACGTCCGTGGGTTGTCGGGAATCTGATAGAAGACATAGGCGTGATCACCACGAAACGTCTGTCCTGCCGGGGTCGGGTTGTGCGGATCGAACGTGCCGGGATTGGTGATCACTGTTCCACCGACGGCAAAGCTCCCTTGCTCCCTGATGACTATCAGATCGCTGCTATCGGTCTCCATTCTACTGACACAGGATGATACCGTGAGCAGCATGAAGGTGACGCCGCTCAATGCGATGTTGTTGGAGCGTGTGTGTGACAGTGCAGGCATCATTCGCTCCACAAGGCGGAGTACCGAATGCGCGTGGGGGCGGACGGAAGAAGAGGCGTCTTCAGCCGCCGGTCTCGATTGGCGCTGCCGCAGGACGCTTGCGAGCCAGCAGATAGAGCGTCCCGGGAGCCGTATCCATCTCGACCACGCGGAGTCCCGCGTTTTCGAGCCGACCGCGCCAGCGCTCGTGATCGGTGCGGCCTCCGAAGTAGCCGTGGTGCACGAAGAAGGGATACGCCACGCGAATCCACAGGTCCGGATTGATCACCATGAGCAGGAACTCGCCCTCGGGACGCAGCACCCGCTCGATCTCGGCCAGCGATCGCTCGACTCCCTCCCGATCGAGGTGATCGATCACGTAGGCGCTGACCACCGCATCGAACGCGCTGTCCTCGAGCGGCAGGTCACGGAGGTCTCCGACCTGGGCGTCCACCCGGTCCTCGACGCCGGCCTTGGTGGCATTCTCGAGGAGACGCCACGGCGTGTTGTCCTCGATCCCGAAGTAGCCCTCGTAGAGGTCGACGGCGACCACCTCTGCCTGCGGGCGCGCGAGCAGCACCATGAGCGAGGCTCGGCCCGAGCCGGCGCCGCCGTCGAGGACCCGTCCGGTACCCTGCGACAGGAACTGCTGGG
>JAOTWK010000534.1 GCA_029862935.1 Gemmatimonadota bacterium
TTCAATGAGCTCATCGATCCCTTCGCTCTTCGTGGCCACCGTCTTGAGGACGGGCGCGGCCCACTCCGTCTCGGTCGACGGCCTGGACTGCCCCGCTGGCTGCGCGGTCTCATCGGGCCGGGCGGCATGGTGCGCCCCCACGTGGCGGAATGGGTTCCCTTCCCGGATATCCAGCATGATTTCCACTTCCTGCACTAACCGGTCCGCTCCCGGCCTGTCCGCCTTGTTCACCACGTACAAGTCCGCGATCTCCATCACGCCGGCCTTGAGCATCTGGACCCCATCACCCGACTCGGGTACCAATACCAATGCCGTCGTGTCGGCACTCCCGGCAATGGCCAATTCTGACTGCCCTACCCCTACCGTCTCGATGACGATCCGCTCGAAGCCAAACGCATCGAGCACATCACAGACCTCTCGCGTAGTCGTGGCCAATCCGCCGCTCCCGCCACGCGAAGCCATTGACCGGATGAACACGCCGGAATCCAGGGTGAGGGTCTCCATGCGAATGCGGTCACCGAGCAACGCACCGCCGGTAAACGGGCTCGTCGGGTCTACCGCCACCACCCCCACCGTGACGTCGCGTCGCCGGTACTCCTGCACCAGCCCCTCGATCAGTGTCGACTTTCCCGCGCCCGGGGGGCCGGTGATGCCAATCCTGTGCGCGCGGCCCACATTGGTGTGCAGCGCCGACAAGAGCTCTTCGTAACCGTCAGCGCCGTTCTCGACGAGCGAGATGGCACGGGCCAGTGATGCCACTCGGCGCTCACGCACACCGTTGACGAGCCGCTCGCTCCTCGTCATAGCAAGGTGCCGCCCCTCACATTCCCCCCGCGACTCTGCTCATGCCAACCCAGGGAGCAACAGCCAGGCCGCCAGCCCCAGGAGCAGGAAGAATCCTGCAATATCTGTTACCGCCGTCACGAAGCCCGAGCTGGCGACCGCCGGATCCACACCCAGTCGTTCCAGCAGCAGCGGCACGGCGGCACCGACCGTGGCGGCGACCATCAACGATCCCCACATCGCGAGCATCACCACTGCGCCCAACTGCCATCCCCGACCCGTGATGATGGTCACTACCCCAACGGCGGTGCCGATGGCGAGTCCGTTGATGAACCCGACCAGCATTTCTTTCCCCACGAGACCCAATCCGGTTCCCGCCGGGATCGTGCCCAACGCCAATCGTCGAACGGTCACGGCCAATGCCTGCGTGCCGGCGCTTCCTCCCAATCCGGCCACCACCGGCATGACGGCAGCGAGCACCACGAGCTGGCTGATGGTCTCTTCGAACAAGAGCACCACGGAGGCGGCGAGCAGCGCGGTCAGGAGATTCAAGTAGAGCCATGGCAGGCGGTACCGCACCGCCTGATGCCACTGCCCTCCCAACAGCTCGTCCGCGGAGCCGCCGCCGAACTTGAGAAGATCTTCGGTCTGTTCCGCCTCGACCACATCGATCACGTCGTCGAACGTGACGCGGCCGAGCAGCGTGCCGCTCCCGTCGACAACCGGAATGGCCGGCACGTTGTACCGTGCCATCAGGCGAGCAACGTCTTCCTGATCGAGTTCCGGTGCCGCGGTGACTTGCGCAGGCTCCATGAGTGACCGGACTGGTGCGTCGGGTCGGGCTACCACGACGCGCTGCAGCGGAAGGAGTCCCACGAGTCGATTGTGTTGGTCGACGCAGTACACCTGATAGAACTCCTCGACGGCGCTCGCCTGCCGCCGGATCTCCGCAATCGCTTCGGCCGCGGTGACGTGCTCGGGGACCGCCACGACGGCCCCGGTCATCAATCCGCCCGCCGACTCCTCGTCGTAGGGGAGGAGCCGTTCAATGGTTGCTCGATCCTCGTGCTCCACCTCCGAGAGAATTCGGGTGGCTGCCTCGACGGAGAGTTCGCTGATCAAGTCGGCGGCGTCGTCGTCGTCCAGCTCCTCGACGATGTCCGCAGCGATTTCCGGTTCGACAGCGGCCAGCAGCTCCTCGGGATGCTCGTCTTCGTCCATTTCGGCGAGCGCTTCCGAGACGATCTCCGGCGGAAGCGTCTCGACCAGCTGGAGGCGCAACGGCTCATCGAGCCCGGCAATCACATCGGCGAGGTCGGACGGGTGGGCATCCTGCGCCACTCGCGAGAATTGTTCCAGCTCACCCGCCTCCGCGAGGCGGCGTAGCTCCGCGACCAGTGGTTCGCGATCAGTCATCCCACCGAGTCCTTGAGCAGCGACTCCAAGTCGAGTCCGCGGCGCACAACGAACGGCGTTTCGCCCGGGCTCACCGCGCCGGCGGAGATGATGAGCTTCATCGCCTCCTCGACGCTGACACCCGCGTCGCGGGCCTCAGCCCGCGGCACGACCAGCATGAACCCCGAAGTGGGGTTCGGCGTCGTCGGCACAAAGACGTTGACACACGGCTCTCCGACGACCTGCGACATGACGGGCGCTTGTTCGTTGGTCACGAATCCGACCGCCCAGATTCCGTCTTTTGGGTAGGGAACGAGCACCGTGCGATGGAACAGGCGCTTTCGATCTCCAATGACCGATTGCGCGATGTGGCTCACTGCCGTGTACATGCGCCCGGTGAGGGGAAACCGTGCCATCGCTTGGTTCCAGAGATTCAGTAGCTTCCGGCCCGCCGCAAGGTGGACTGCCCAGCCTACCAGCGTGACCACGAGGACGAGCACTACAAATCCAAGGCCGGGAATGCGAAAACCGAGCGCGGTCTGTAGCGGTTCGCCCAGAATGTCATCGATGGTTCGGAACATCCACACGAGGATGACCGCCGTCACGCCGACCGGTGCGAGCACGATGAGGCCGGTGAAGAAGTACCGCCGGAGCCGCCGACCGGAAACCGTCATGGAGTATCTTCGTC
>JAOTWK010000055.1 GCA_029862935.1 Gemmatimonadota bacterium
CTCCACACTGGCTGCGACATCGGCGACCTGAATGTGCGGCATCCATTGGAGCGGAAGGTCAGCATACTCCGCGCGGCGCGCGCCCAAGCCGATGATCGGCATGCCTCGGTTGTTCATCAGATCCTCGCGCCACAGCGGATTCTCGCCCGTGGTGAGTACACGTGAGTAGAAGCTCACTTCACGTTCGTGTTCGGGAACGGCAATGTCGGCGCTGAGGATTCCGCCGACGCGTGGGACAAAGGGGTCACTCATGGTTTGCATCCTAATTGACATCACGTTGGTTGGCTCGTGAAGGTTCTCTTGCCAGATATCCTACTTCAATGGGCTCGCGATCGCGGCGATCCGGAGGCGGCCTAGGTGCTGATCTGCCCAAGCAACTCAGGGACTCCAGCTTGGCGCAGCAACACCAAGCCGAAACGCTTATCTGAGACCCCGTCGCGCAACTCATAGGTGTATCGAGGCGCGTTGTGAACGATGTCTCCGTCGAAGTAACAGAATCGAATGGCTGGGGTGGACTCGAGCACGGCAACCAGTTCCACCAAATGGGATGAAAAGATGAATCCACTCCGGCGTGCTCTGGCGAATCCAAGAATCACCTCCGCGGACGCGTCGAGGGCATCGCGTACGTTTGTCCCCTTGAAGACCTCATCGAACAGCACCAACGCTCGTCGACCTTCGACGAGGATGCGTGCGGCCTGCTTCACGCGCATCACTTCCGCAAGGAAGTAGCTGAGGCCCGCTCTCAGATTGTCTGTTGGATTGAGGCTCGTGCAGAGGGCCTCGACGGGGGTGAATTGCGCGCGTCTTGCCGGCACGCCCATGCCGATCTGACCAAGTAGCACGACCAAGGCGACGCTTCGCATGTACGTGGTCTTCCCGGCCATGTTGGGGCCCGTGAGAAAGACCATCGGTTCTCCGCCAGACAAGCGGGCCGGATTGGGGACAGCACGCTCGACGAACGGATGAAAGACGCCCTCGGCATCCAGGGTGAAAGCCGCGGAGTCCAGAAGCTCGGGGATGACAAAACCGAGTGCGCTGGTTGCGGCGGCCATGGCATTCAACGCATCCAGTTCCGCGATACGCTCGAGGGCAGCTTCAATCGTGTCCCGGCATTCGGTCCGCAGCGTGCGGTCCAACTGTAGGAGCGAACCGCTTTCGCGGCTCGCCTGGGTAACCAACTGCGCCGTGGTAGTGACGTCTTTGGCCGCATCGGCGATGAGCGGCGGTGCATCACGCTCGAGGAGCGCCACACAGGCACTTGATACCTGTTCCAGTAGGGTAACCGTGGCGCGGACGCCCTGATCGAGTTCGGCCAACAGGTCACGATACCGGAAAGTCATCCAGGCGTGCTCCGCCCGCATGCCCAGTGGGGAGGTGGCACTGACGTTGATGTTGGAGCGAAGGTAGGACGCGACGGCTTCAACGTGACGATCATTGAGATTGACGACATTGGGATGGAGCTGGAGGAAGCGAACGGCGTCTTGCGTGCTGCGGATGGAGCCTATGTCCGACGACGGATGCTCGAGACGCTCTCGCAGGGCGGCACGTCCACGCGAAGTGGCCGTCCGGTCAATGAGTTGAAACACCCCCCCGCTTCCATCTGAAGCTGCGAACACTTCGAGGTCTGAAAGGGTCGTGCTGTCAATCAGCATGGAGATCACCGTTGCGAGGGCTCATTGTTCTGCGGTCTAACGGCCAGAGCTTGAGCTGCAAGGCCGCCTCGTGCCGGCCCGGCCGCGGCCTTCAACAAACATGGAGCGGCCGGGCCGGCGACGCCACCGGAATGCCCAGATGGCTGGCGGCCTTGTCAGGCTCCAAGCTCGGGTTAGACCGCGAGCGCTGGATTCAACAACGCGGTCCGCGGTCAGGCCGTTGGGGTGCTGAGAAAGGCGGAGCCGGCAGCCTACCCTGCCGGCAGCAATCCCCTTGCCGAACCGCCGACTCGCGCAGGGCCGTGGCGACGGCCTTGGCCGTTGTCCTCAGCGCGAAGGTGCCTCGGCGGATGAGCTTGGCGGGAGAGCAGGTGCACTGGTGTTCCACATGTTCGCTTTGATCTTCCAGTTCCCGTTCACCCGGTGCCACACATTCAGGTACTTGCCGCGCTCCGTCACGTGGTTCGGCCCGTAGGTCACGACGTAGGTGCCTGCGTCGACCACGTATTCCTCGTTGCCGTAGAAATCTGTGGTCTCCTCCCGGAACTCTGTGAGGCCCGCCTTGAGGTACTCCACGGTGAAGTCGTGCAGCGCCTGAAGGCCGCTCACGGCGTCCGCGCCGGGAGGGTAGGACTTAGCGTCCGGGGTAAACATCGAGTCGATCGCGGCCACATCACCTGTAAGATGGGCACTGGTGAAGTGCTCGTTCAGTTGGGCAATGAGCCGGCGGGTTGCATCGAGATCGAAGGAGCTACTCGCGTCGCGCGTGGGCGCTGGGCTGACGCACGCGCAAGCGAGGAGAGAGGCCAGCACAGGCCAGCGGAGGCGCGTCAGTGGAGGCATGGGCTCACCACGGCGTTGCAGGTTAGAAGATTCGGGTCTGGGCGGCGGTCTAACTAGTATTTATGCTGACCAAGATATCGCATTATCACGCGAGTTCCTCGCAGTCCAGCACACCGGTGAATCGCGTTCCTCAAATCCCAACTGACAACTTCGCACCGGTTTAGACGACGGGCCACTCAATGCCCCCCGAGCGTTATGCTGCCAACGAGCGGCAGTATAGCGCGCTCCCCCCGGAGCGCTCGCACTGAGACCGCGCGCAAGCCCCGGGTCGCGATGCGCCGACGGCGTGCGATGACACTTCCCGGGCAACGTTCCCGTAGTGAGCGGTATCTCATCCTTTGCTTACGATGCCTGCCACAGTTCACGGAGATATGGACTAATGAAGACGACGATACCGCTTCTCTGCGCAGCCGTCGCGGGGGTCTGGGGCCTCTCTACCGGCGTGACGGCGGTCCAGCAGGATGGGCGATTCGAGCTGACCGGAAGCCGGATAGCCGTCTACAACCTCGCCGGCGAGGTGACGGTCGAGGCCGGGTCCGGCCCTGCCGTCATGGTCGACGTGACACGAGTGGGCCCGGACGCGGACCAGCTGCGCATCGATCGCGGGCCGATCGACGACTGGAGTACCCTCCGGGTGATCTACCCCGGCGACCGGGTGCACTACAGCGGCCGCGGCACGGGCTCCACCGAGCTGCGTGTGCGAGACGACGGAACGTTCGGGGGCGACCCGGGACACCGTGGTCGACGCGTCCGGATCGTGAGTGACAAGGACGGCCTCGATGCACATGCCAACCTCACGATCCGGGTTCCCGAGGGCCAGACGTTCGACCTGTATCTCGCCGTGGGAACGGTCTCGGCACGCAACATCAATGGACGGATCCGTCTCGATACGCACAGTGCACCGGTGACGACGAGTGGCACCGGCGGACACCTGGTCGTGGATGTCGGATCCGGTCGTGTCGAAGCCTCCGACCATGAGGGCGATCTCGACATCGACACGGGCTCGGGATCCGTGGAGGTCTCGGGCGTTCGCGGCGACGTCCTCCGCGTAGACACGGGTTCAGGCGGCGTGACAGCGACGCGGGTCTCCGTCTCGAATCTGCAGCTCGACACCGGATCGGGAGGAGTGGAGGTGCATGCCGCCGTCGCCCGTGACATCCTCATCGACACCGGCACCGGATCCGTCGAACTCGCGCTCAGCACTAACCCGCGTGACGTCGTGATCGACACGGGATCCGGATCGGTGACCATGACGGTGCCCGAGTCATTCGGCGCGGAACTGGTGATCGACACCGGCAGCGGCGGAATCTCGATCGACTTCCCGGTCACGATGCAGGACTGGGAACGCGATCATGTCGAGGGCACGATCGGCGACGGCGCGGCGCGTGTCACGATCGACACTGGATCGGGGAGCGTGCGGATTCTCAAGGGATGAGATAGGTCTCGACGTAACAGATTCTGGGTTCGCAACCAGCCCCGAGCGCACTGGGGCGTTCGGGGCTTTCGGTTGGGCCCACGTGAGGGCTGCACCACGGTCGCGCGTTTGAGGCGTCGAGACACCAGTTTTTCGCGCCTTCCCCACGACGCTCGAACCCGTGAGAGCGTTCGGGCGCGTTGTCCCAGGCGCCCCGCGCGCTGGTCCTAGACCCTCGCGTCGGCCGCTACTGACCGATCGGCGTCCCCGGCGGCATACCGCGGGGCTCGCTCCGTGTCGTCCCGCTCGCGCGTCGGTCGAGAAACCGCTCGACATCCGCCCACACTAGCGACTCGTGTGCCTGCTGTTCGGGGAGCCGAGGCTCTCTGGCCTGAATCACCTCGAGAACCCGGCGCAGGCCCCACTCGGCGGTTGCCCGCGCCTCGACCGTCGCGGCCGCATTGGCCGCGAGGTTCAATAGCTCATCCACGACAACTCGCTGCACCATCCGTCTCAATGCTGCGTGCGTCTCTTCGCCGTACGGCGCCCACGTGCGTTCGATGGATCGCGCGACCACCTCTTCAGGCGATGGCACGTCCGACTGGCGGTCGTGGAGCGCCACGAGGCGCGCCATGCGGCGCCGGTCGAACAGGTTCCCGAACACCTCGGAGGTCAGTGTGCGCGCCGTCCCGATTTGGTCGAACGCGGGTGACGCGTCGGAGGGGAAGAACCATTGATCCGTACCGTAGCCGAACGCACGCGGCGTGAGCAGCTGGAGCACCGGCTCACGAATAGCGAGCGCTTCGGGCTGGACAGCATCGAGAACGAGCTCCAAGGCCTGCCGTTGCCGCGCCGGCGGCACAATCGTCGTCGGCGGCAGCGTGTCACCGCGGACCGCGTAGCGAAACTCCATGCCGCCGACGGCCTTGATGGCAGCCTCGAGTGCGTACCGGTGGTGCAGGTACACGGGGACCAGACGATAGTTGAGCCAGACCATCGGCTCGCCTTCCTCGAGCACGTGCTCATCGAACTGCTCCAGCAGGTGACGGCGCACGCTCATCACCCGCTCGAGCTCAGTCACCGCGTCGGCGCCATTGATCCACTGCGTGACCTCGGGGTACGAGCTCCACGTCGCGTTGTCACCGTCAGTGTTGAACTTGATGCCGCGACGGACCGCATCGTCGACGATTGCCTCGAGTCCCGCTTCCTCGTCGCCCGCGAACTCGGTGTAGGCATAGCGAATCGCCACTGAGTCGTAGGCGCCGGGGCCGTTGCGGTACGCGTCCGACAGATCGATCTGTCCGTTTGTGAGTTGAATGAGCGGGGCAGGGTAGTCCATCACCGAGGCACGACCGTAGCTCGCTGCCACGAAGTTGTGTGCGAGCCCCAGCGTGTGTCCTACCTCATGCGCCGCGTGCTGCCGCCGCCGCGCCATCGTGAACGCCTCGGCACTCGCCGACGGGTCGAGTGATGCGAGCCACGTGCTCAACTCTGCTGCGTGCGGCTCACCGGCGGCGGGGATCGTGCCCGCCCAGATGTTGAAGTCGGTGAGCGAGCGGTACGAGTCCATCCGCACCGCGGCCTTGATGATCTCGCCGGTCCTTGGATCGATGAACGACGGGCCGATGGAGAACCCCGGATCACTCCGGTGGACCCATTGGATCACGTTGTACCTCGCATCCATCGGATCCATGTCGGGCGGCATGTCCTCGACGCGAAACGCGTCGGTGAATCCTGCCGCTTCAAACACCGCGTTCCACCACATCGCCCCCTCGCGGAACGCCGCGCGGTAGGGTTCGGGGATGCCCTGATCGAGGTAGTACACAATGGGCTCGACCGGCGCCGAGCGCGGCAGCGCGGGGTTCCGTTTCTTGAGCCGGTGCCGCGCAACGTAGCCGCCTTCGTATCGCCGGTCGAGCGAGCGAGAGAAGTCGTAGAACGACACGGTGTAGTTGCCAATCCGCGGGTCGCCGCGTCGCGGTGTGAAGCCAGTGTCGGGCAGTCGCACCAGGGAGTGGTGCTGGCGCACGGTGACCGCGCTACCCTGGGGAGCGTGTGCCCGGACAATGCCACCCGGCGTGTTCGATGAAAATGTGAGGGAGACCTCGATCTCGGTGTTCGCGGGAAATCCCTTGGTGCGCGGCAGGTGGACGCGGCTTCGCTCACGGTCCAGTGCGAACGTGCCCTGATCGGCTGTCTGCAGCCGCCGGATGACCCCCATATGATCGGCGAGCACGTGTTTGGTCACGTCCACCACCACACGCCCGTCACTCTCGGCCAGCACCGTGAACGCCGCGACGGTCGAGACCGCAAAGGATTCCTCGACGGAGCGGGTGAGCGCCGGGTTGTCGGTGTCGACGGCGCGGAACCGCGGATTGGTGAACACCAGAAAGACGGTCGGGCCCGTGCGCTCGAACTTGGCGATGGCCTCATCGCCGATCATGCCGCGGTCGAGCCCCAGCTGCGTGCTGCCGACACCGGTCGCAAGCGACGTGAGATAGAGGAACGGCTCATCCAAGCGCGGGATCTCGAGCAAGAGCCGGCCGCCCTCGTCGTCCCAGTACATTGGGAAGTAGCCGTCCCGTTTCTCGAAGTCGCGGGTGTAGCTCCGAATCGACTGTTGGGCGTGCATGACCCCGGGCAGGATGAGCACGAGAGCAATGAGAGCAATGACGAGGCGTCGCATGGTGTTCTCCGGACGAAGGTGACCAACGGACCGGCGGTAACATCACCAGGGCGAGGCGGCGATGGAAGCCGCGCTAACAAATGGGACGCTTGGGTGTCTACCGGTGGGGGTCGATCGATGGGTAGAGTAATGAACATGCGGACTGCCGTTGTACTCGGGGCGCTGCTGCTACTCACGGCACAGGCGCTCGACGCGCAGCGGGCGCGTGTGTGGGCTGGGCGGCGCGGCGTGGGGCGGCCAGCGGTGGAGCTTGGGATTCGCACCGGATACGACTTCGATGTGGACGCTGTGCTTGTTGGGGCGCAGTTGCGGTTGCCGATCGGTCCCACGATCGAGGTCGTGCCCAGTGCGGACTACTACTTCGTGAGTGACGGGACGGCGTGGCAGGTGAACGCCGACGTCATGGTGCGCACTGGGTTCTTGCAGCTCCTGTACGGCGGCGTGGGTGGTGCGCTCACACACCGGCCGTTCACGGTTTCTGATTTCACCGTGCCGGATGACACCAAGTGGGGTCTCAACTTGTCCGCCGGCGTGTCGACGCCGCGGTTCCTCCCGTGGCGCGTGAGGCCCTACGCCGAGGCGCGCTGGACGTTCGTGAGCGAGTATGACACGCAGTTCGCGATTGTGGGGGGAGCCAACTTACGATGGTAGGATCGTAGGAGAGCACGGGGGTACATGCGGCGGCCTCCCCCGTATCATCCTACCGCCTTACGGTCTGACTGCTCCATTCATTGCTGCAACTCACCGATCGGCCGCGACGTCCTCCGCGGCAACCGTGTCGCTCGGTGGCACGGGCGGCGCGAAGTCGAATCCGAAGTAACTGGGATTCTCGCCAATCACCGCCGCCGACACGATGCTGAACACATACCCATACGTTTCGCGCGGGATGCGCTTGTCATACTTGGTGAGCAGATTCCAGAAGTTCCGCTCGCGCGGCGACTCGGGGAGCGAGCGGATCAGTCGAATGATGTTGCCCTGGCCCCAATTGTACGACGCCATTACCAACAAGCCTGACGCCTGTGCATCGGTGGTGTAGATGTCGTACAGGTACTTGGCGGCAGCACGGGTGGCCTTCTCGAAATTGTGCCGATCGTCCAACGGGTCATGCCTCGGTTGTCCGACCAAGGGGCCGGGATTGAGCCCGTACTCCCTTCCGGTGGACGGAAGAAACTGCCACATCCCTTTCGCAAAGCCATAGCGCGTCGCCGGACCGACCGCCTCCCGCTTGAATCGACTCTCCTGCAACGCCAAGTAGAAGAACTCGGGCGGTAGGTGGTGCTCCAGCATGATCTGGGCAATGCGCGGACCGTAATCGTTCGCTTCCGCTCGTGCGATCGCTTCCCGTAGTCCGCCGATTCTTTTCCACCGCTCGACATAGCGCAGCACCTCGTTCACGAACTCGCGCGGCACGTTCACCTCGGACTCGCCGAACCGATGGATCACGCGGTAGACGAGACGGCGGTCTTCTCTGGTGTTGTCGCTGTAGATGCCAAGCGCCTCCACAAATTCTTGATACCGCCGCTCCAGCTCGGCACGCTGCTCGCGATAGGACTGGCGTTCGGTCGCTGTCAGTTGCAGCCGACTCACCTCGAGCTCGAGTGCCTTCGTGCTGTAGAACAGCTCGGCGGCCGCCGCGCGTTGCCGCTTGATCTGCTGCCGCTGCCAATACGCGTATCCAGCGATGGTGACGGCTACTGCTGCCAGCAGGCCGATGGCGATGAGGTACTTCTTGGCAAACCGCCGCCGCTGGCTCACCACGATGCGGCGCATCCGCTCCGTGCGATCGCTCATGTCGGCCGGCGGTGTGGAGCCGAAATAGCGCTCGGCGATGGCACTCACGCGTAGCGGCTCGGCGACAGTCGGGCGCAGGCCGCTCTCCACACCGAGTGGCGTGAGCAGCAGCAGCGGCCCATTGTAGCCGAGGCGCACCTGCAAGGGCTGACTGACCGAGATGCCCTCGACCTGTGTCCCGTGGGCAAACGTTCCGTTCGTGCTGCCCAGGTCGCGGATGCGCCATCTGTCCTTGTCGAACACCACCTCAGCATGACGCGCGCTCACCACATCGTGTTCGATCGCCACGTCGGCACCGGCGCGCCCAATCACAAAGGAGCGGTTGAACTCCCACGAGTCGGGTTGACCTACCAACTCGACACGCATGGTGGTGACGCGAGACTGCGGTTCGGGCGTGGTCTTCGACACGTCGGGGTCTCCTGGGGCACGTCGGGGGCAGGAGCGATTATGTGTCGCCTACCGGTGGTGCCTTGCAAAAAATGCACCGAATGCCAGAAGGTGCAAACTCATGGGCCCGGATTGGCACGGTGCTCAATGCCCGTCTGCAGACTAGTGCGAGGTTGATTTCGCGAAGTGACCAGGGCTGCGCTCCTGGAACGGCGGCCGCGTCCCACGTAGATTTGTTGGCGGCTCGGGGCATGTCCGTCGCTTCAGCCCGCCTCGTTCGGTCACACGAGGCTTCGGAAGCAGGCTCCTCACAAAAGGAACACGATGCAGGACACGCTGTGGCAGGTGACGGAGGGTGATGGTCCCCTCGTGGCGCTCGCCATCCATGACGGCCACTCGGTTCGGTCCGAGGTGGCCGCCCGACTGGCACTCGACGATGATGCCCGGTTGCGGGAGGAAGACCCGTACACCGCGCGGTGGACCGCGCTCGCGCCGACCCGAATCGTGGTGTCGCGGTCTCGGTTTGAGGTGGATCTCAACCGCCCCCGCGATCGGGCGGTCTATCGAGAGCCAAGCGACGCGTGGGGGCTCGACCTGTGGCGGTCGCCGCTCCCTGACGACCTGGTGGAACGGAGTCTCGCGCAATACGACGAGTTCTACGCCACGATACATGATGTGCTCGAACGGGTCATTCGGCGCGCCGGGCAATTCGTTGTTTACGATCTGCACTCGTACAACCACCGGCGAGATGGTCCGGATGCCGCTCCCGCCGACCCGGACGCGAACCCGCAAGTCAACCTGGGAACGGGCAGCATGGATCGACAACGCTGGGCGCCGGTGGTCGACCGGTTCGTGGAGGGACTTCGAGCATGGCCATTCCCTGGCGGTGGACTCGATGTGCGGGAAAACGTGAAGTTCCGAGGCGGACACCTGTCTCGCTGGATTCATGAGACATTTCCGGGTGCCGGATGTGCACTGGCGATCGAATTCAAGAAGTTCTTCATGGACGAGTGGACCGGTCAGCCCAACGAAGAAGCCATCGATGCCATCGGCCGAGCTCTCACAGCGACCACGACCGGAGTCCTGGACGAACTACCGCGGTGTTCGGGTTGATCACCGGTGAGTGAATCGAAACCCAAGACACGCCTTCTCACCGATCGCTCGATCGGACTCATCGCGAAGCGACTCGCTGAAGGAAAGCGTGTCCGCCGCACGCTGCCCGAGCGTGGCCGGCTACACGTCGACCGGCCTCTGCCGTTTCTCTGCGTGTACCGCCGACCGACGCGACGAGCGGATGCCGGTACCGACAAACTGATTACGACGGAGCCGTCGTATCTGATCGCGCCGGCTGCGGGGGCGTTTCGTCGACAGCTCAGTGCGCTGGTCAGAGGACTCGTTGAACCAATGGTCGACGAGTTTGGTGCGTTTCTTCTGCTCGAAGTATGGTCGGGCCCGGCCGCCGAGCACCAGGAGGCTCAACAGAACGGGCCCACAGCACCCCGGTTCCGCATCTTCGCTCCGCGCAACGAGGAGCCGCACGACTTTCTCGACGAGTTCCGTGCCGCCTTGAGCCGAGTTCGAGTGCGCCGGCAGAAGGCTCGAGTTTCCGTTCAAAGAGGAACAGTCAAACCGTCGCAGGGTACGACGCCGATCCTGTCGCGTGCGGAGGCGGCCGAGCTCGGGTGCACGGTGCTTGGTCTGGAAGTCGCGCCAGTCTATCGGAACCCCGACACCGGTGACGTCTATCCGCTCGTGTTGCGGGAGTTGCGCCGCAGCCTGAGCCGCGCGTTGCGGAGGGGCTTCTACGAGTTCACCCGCAAGCGGACCACGCACAAGCCTCGCCATTTCCACATGTTGGGTCGCAAGGCGGTGGTGCAGGCTGTCTGGAAGGTCGACGCCGGGCTGGCAGATGTTGCCGATCGGTTCGACTTTCTGCTCCAGGTCACTCCGGTGAACGCGGCCGCGGCCTGGCAGGACTTTTCCCGCAAGCGCTACGAGAGCGAGCCGACGTTCCACTACAGGCCGCTCGAAGCCGACCCCGTGGTGCTCAAGCGAACGCTCTATGAAGTGCCCGTCGAACGCATCGAGGATCCGACACTGGCGTTTCTGTTTCGGGAGAAGCTGGACGAGGTGGACCGCCAGATCACCATGATGCACGACATCAACACGAGACGCTTCGTGCACGGGAGCCTTCAGTTGTTCGGCGACGTTGACGACACCTTGGTGGAAGTCGCGGAACAGCTGCTGGAGCAAATTCCCGCCAGGGCGCGCGATGATTCACGAGGCGGCCATTTGGATGCGACCGCGTTTGCCGCGCGTGCCAGGAAAGAGATCGCGTTCTATCGAGAGAAGTGGCCGCAGGTCACCGCTGCGGTCGAGATCCGATCGGATGTCCCGGCAGGTCTCATGGTATCGCGCGGTTCCCTATTGATAGGGGACAGTACCAGGATTCCTCGAGCTCGCGCGCGAGCACTCCTGTGCCATGAGATCGGTACCCATGTGTTAACGTACTATAACGGCCGGGCGCAGCCGTTTCGCCAGTTGTATCTGGGGTTGGCAGGCTACGAGGCCTTGCAGGAAGGTCTCGCAGTGCTCGCGGAGTACTTGGTCGGTGGTCTCAGCCGGCCCCGATTGCGGCTACTGGCGGCCCGTGTCGTCGCCGTCCGTCGGATGATCGAAGGCGCATCTTTCCTCGAGACGTTCGCCGAGCTGACCGACCGGTACGGCTTCGATCGCCGCACTTCCTTCGTGGTAGCGATGCGTGTGTTTCGCGGTGGCGGGCTCACCAAGGACGCCGTCTACTTGCGAGGACTGCTCGATGTGTTGTCGTACCTCAGGAATGGCGGCGAGCTCGATTCGCTGTTCGTGGGCAAGATCGCGACCGAGCACGTCAACCTCGTAAGGGAGCTCAAGTGGCGTGGCGTGTTACGGGAGTCCCCGTTGAGACCTCGCCACCTCGACGACAAAGCGGCCGTTGCGCGGCTCAAGCACGTCTGCAGCGGCGTCACGGTGATTGATCTCGTTCAGGAGGCAAAGAAATGAAGCTTGGGTTCGTGGTTAACGATGTGAAAACAGAAGAGGCGGGCTACACGACCAGTCGCCTTGCAGTCGCCGCCATCAACTTGGGGCACGAAGTATGGGTGATGGGGGTGGGCGACATGGCATATGACCCGGACGACACGGTGAGTGCTCGGGCCGTCCGAGCGCCGAAGGCCAAGTACAAGACGTCCGAAAGCTATCTCAAGGATCTCAGTGGTCCCAAGGCGGTCAAGGATCGGATCGCGGTTGACGAGTTGGATGTCCTCATGCTGAGAAACGACCCTGCCTCGGACGCCATTGCTCGGCCCTGGGCGGCCGGAGCCGGCCACGTCTTCGGTCGGGTGGCGATGCGGCACGGCGTGGCAGTCTTCAACGATCCCAATGGTCTCTCCAAGGCCACGAACAAGATGTACTTCCAAGGGTTTCCCGAGGAAGTCCGTCCCCGGACCTTGATCACGCGTGACCGCGCGGAAATCAAGGCCTTTGCCAAGGAAGAGGGGGGCTCGATCGTCCTCAAGCCACTCCAGGGTTCCGGCGGCGAGAGTGTGTTCTTGGTTCGACCGGACGATGTCCCCAATCTCAACCAGATGATCGATGCCGTCAGCCGCGACGGCTACGTGATCGCCCAGGAATACCTTCCCGCCGCCGCAGAGGGTGACATGCGGCTGTTTCTCATGAACGGTTTGCCGCTGCGGTACAAGGGGAAGTACGCGGCATTCCGTCGTGTGCGGACCGGTGGGGACATGCGCTCAAACATTCACGCCGGTGGCAAGTTGCGTCAGGCCGAGATCGACTCAACCGCCCTGCGCATCGCCGACATGGTTCGCCCCAAGTTGGTGCAGGACGGCATGTTCTTGGTGGGACTCGACGGCG
>JAOTWK010000056.1 GCA_029862935.1 Gemmatimonadota bacterium
CCCGTCCCGTGAACGGGGGTTCGCCTGCGATCATCTCGTACAGTACGCATCCGAGGGCGTACACATCGGTGCGTTGGTCGGTTTCGCCGTTGCCCTCGGCTTGCTCCGGACTCATGTAAATGGGTGTGCCCACAACGATGCCGGGTGACGTCACTCGTTCTTCACCAGCCTTGGACACCGCGCGTGCAATCCCGAAGTCGGTCACGAGAGCGTGGCCGGACTCCAATAAGATGTTTTCGGGCTTGATGTCACGATGCACGACGCCACGCCCATGGGCGTACGTAAGGGCATCAGCGACCTCGGTCGTGATATGAACGGCTTCGGCAAGCTCGAGGCGCCCGGTGCGCGCGATCCGTTCCCGCAGGGACTCTCCGGTCACGTATGGCATCACGTAGTACAGCAATCCCTCAGCCTCACCGGAGTCGTATAGTGGCAGGATGTGCGGGTGGCTCAGCTGTGCGGCGATTTCGATCTCGCGCAAGAATCGATCAGTGCCCAGCGTCGCAGCAAGCTCGGGCCGCAGAACCTTGATCGCGACCTGCCGATGGTGCTTGCGGTCGTCCGCCAGGTACACCACTGCCGCTCCCCCGCGGCCCAGTTCCCGGACCAGCGGATAGCGGTCTCCCAAGGCCGACAAGACGAGCTGCTCGAGCGGATTCACGTCGTATTGCTCGATCGTGCTTGGGACACTGGTTCCTCGCTACGCTCCGACTCAGAGCTCAAGGCGTTTAGGACGGGAAGTCCACGATCCGAAGAATACTACGCAGCTACGGGTCTGGCTGTTTCCGTATCAAGCCGTCCGAGGATGCCCGGCACCAGACCTCGAGGTCTTGATGGGGACTCTACTTGCCGTCGAATTCCCCCGTGTCATTCCGTGGCGAATCCGGATGCCCGTGCCGCTCGATAAACTCCTGGTGCCCCTTCGGCACAAACATGTTATCGGCGATATTCGCAATCTCTTCCGCTTCCCGCCAGGCCAGCTCGAGCTCGACCAACTCACCCATGAGGGCTCGCATCTCCTGCTCCTCGTGCAGCGCCATCTCCAGCGCGAGTCGCGTCGGCGTCGGGAGTTTGTGCACCATGCCGCGCTTACCAGGGAAGAGCGGCCGGCCGTACCCACGCTGCCAGTTCTCGGGATCGATTTCGGTCGAGGTCCGCGCCAGAAACCTGTCGGGACTCCCAGCTTCCTCGATCCGCGCCACGGCATTGCGGATCGCTTCCTTGGATCCCGACATCAGATTGAGCTGCGGAAGAAGATTCGCCGCTATCCGCTTCGCCTCCTTCCCCTCGAATGTCTCTTTCCCTTTCCTGTGCTTGACGCTCAGCACCCACTCGCTCGAGCCCGGCTCCATCAGGAATTGGGTCTTCTGCATGTCGGGTAAACGGAATTTGAGGAGACGCCCGTCCCGGGTCTTCACCTTTGCCCGTATCGGCACGTTGATGATGAGATTGGGAATCTGCGGTGCGAACCCGGCGCCGACTCCCAACGCAATGCCTCCCGCGACAACCGCTCCGACCGCCACCACTCCCGCGCCCGTCCAGATCATGGCCCGCCGGCGGCGGCGACCGAACTGGTCTCCGTAGCGCCACGCCGCAAACTCCGGTCGCAACGGTGCGCCGATGCGCACCAACTCGAGCCCCTCCTTGAGCTTGGCGAGCCCGATCTCATCGGTCGACATCCTCAGTCGCGTCGTCCGAAACAGGCGCTCGCACTCTTCGAACGCCTCCCACCGCTCCTCGAGCGGCGACAGGTTCCACCGCTCACAGCGCTTGCACACGACCCAGAGCCGGCCTTTAGTCGGATCGAACGCGAGACGCCGTCCCACCGGGAACGACTCGATGACCTCGTTCCTACCCAGGTCGCGTTTACAGTAGATGCATGCGGAATACACGGCGGCAGGAGCCTACGACGACACGCGTGAATAGAGCGTGAAGGGGCAATGAACGGACGATGGTGCCCCTAACGTACCCGTCGGGCACCCCGCGTTCGGACACACGACGCTCGGCTATTTCTTCTTTCTCTCGGGCGACCCGAGCCGGCTCAAAATGTTGACGCCCGTCGCGGTCTCGATTTGCTCAGTGAGCTTGATGATCGCCTCGGGAAGCTGCCCGGCAGCGTTGGCCACACCGGTACCTTGCCCTCCCGAATCGATAACGGTCACCTTGTCGATGTCGATGCCTTCGACGGATTTCGCGATCTCGTGGATGATCTCAGGCAGCATGTTGAGAATGAAGATCCGCTCTGCCTCCGTGCCCGCCGACTGATAGAGCTTGATGGTCTCTGCAAGCACGAAGAGCCGCGCCTTGCCGTCCTCGCTGATCGATGCGGCTACGCCTTGTGCCCGTTGCTCCGCTGCCTCCCGATCGGCCTGCGCCGGCAGCAACACGTCCGCTTCGAGCCGGCGCTGTTCCTTGGCAATTCGCTCCTGCTGCAGCTCCTGTTCCGCCACGACACGGGCTTTCTCACCCGCCACCTTCGCCTCCGCCTCACGCGCGAGCGCCAATCCGTTCAACTCAGCCTTCCGCACTCGCAGACGGTTGTTTTCTTCGGTGATCGCGAGATCCGCCTGGATCTGCGCGACCTGGGCGGCCTGCCGGGCCGACGCTTCGGTCTGCTCCGCCTCGGAGGCTCGCTCAGCTTCTGCCACTCGTGCCTTCTTGAGAATCTCGGCGGTCTGCTGCCGACCGATCGAGTCCAGGTAGTTCACGTCGTCGGTGAGATTCTGGACCTTGAGCGTGTCGAGCTCGAGCCCGAGCTTCTTGAGGTCCTCGTCCGCCTCCTCGATCAGCCGGTGCGCAAACTTGAGCCGATCCTCGTTCGCTTCCTCGGGCGTGAGCGTCGCCAGCACACCGCGGAGGTTCCCCTCGAGCGTGTCTTTCGCGATATGCATCAATTCCTCGAATGGCTTGTCCAAGAGCCGCTCCACAGCGTTGTGCGAAACCGGGTCGCGCGCACTCACCTTCACGTTCGCGATGCCCTGGACAATGAGTGGAATGCCCCCTTTGGAGTAAGCGTTCCGCACCGTGACGTCGATCGGAATCGTTCGCAGGTCGATGCGCGAGACCCGCTCGACGATGGGTATGCGAATCGTGCGCCCGCCATGCAACACCCGATAGCCGATGCGACGTCCGTCTGCGGTCACACGGCTCCGGCCCGTTACGACGACCATCTCGTTGGGCAGACAAATGACGATCAGGGAGCGCACCGCATAAATCAGCGCGCCTACGGTTCCAAGAGCGATTGCTCCCAGAATGACACCGACAGAGGGATCCATACTCTACTCAGCTTGTCGAAGGTGGAAGCTCACGTGATTCCAGTGGCATCACGTGAGCTACGGTTTCGAACACTTTGAGGACGACGACTTCGCGACCAGGTGGAAGGGTCGGATATCCCTCGGCGAGCGTTGCAATCATGTAGATCTCGCGGTCCCCGACACGACATGCGATGCGCCCCCGCTCGCCTGGCTCGAGCGGCAGCACGACCCGCCCGATGCAACCCTCGATGTCGCTGTCGCTCACGATATCAACAGCGGACTCACTCCGCCGCAACCATTCGAAGACTCCGTGCGTCACCACCATCGCCCCGAGCCCCATCCCCAATGACGGAAGGAGACTCGCCGTCGCGCTCCACGGGCTGAGCAGCGTCAGCAGCGACCCCGTGAGACCGAATGCCGCAAAGAAGAAGGTCAGGTTTCTGGGGCGAAACAGGCCAAGCACGAGCTCACCGGCACCGCCGTGGCCAGCGTCGGCATCGTGACCAAGGTCGTGGTCGACATCATGCCCGATGTCATGGTCAGCATCGAAGCCGGAAGCATCGGCATGGGCGTCGTGGTCACCACCGGCCAGGACAGAGAACAGGAGCAGTCCGCCACCCAAAATCGCTGCAAAGAGGTAAATTCCCAGCATTGTGTCTCACCAGGTTTCGCGACTTGGCCTGCCTAAATCTGGCCTGACGGCACCCCTCGTCGCAACATAAGGTCTCGATTATCGAGGTCACCGTTGTGCGATATCGCTCCCCACAATCTTCGGAGTCATCATGACCCGACTGCCCGTTCTTGGCATGCTTCTCATCATCCCCACGGTGCTGACCGCGCAAGAATTCGGTGTTGCCGCACACGTAGGCACCCTTGGCATTGGCGCCGATGTCGGCGTTGCGGTGCACCCACGTGTGACAGCACGGGTCGGTGGCAACTTCTTTCCCGTCAATCCCAGCATCACGGTCTCCGATATCAAGTACACCGCAGATTTTCCATCTCCCCAGTTCACGGGCATGGTCGACGTGTTCTTGGTGGGAGGGCTGCGCCTGAGCGGGGGTCTCCGGATCTCGGGCGACGATGCGGGAGCCACGGGAGAAATCACGGGCTCGGTCGACATCGGGAACGCCACATATACGGCGGCCGAGGTTGGTACCTTGACGGCCGTGATCGAAACCAACACGGCGGCACCATACATCGGCATCGGTTTTGGGAACGTTGCCAGGCCTGGACCTCGGTTCTTCTTGGATGCAGGCGTGGCGTTTCAGGG
The DNA here is from genome assembly GCA_029862935.1 of Gemmatimonadota bacterium. Next base: position 4,525 of record JAOTWK010000056.1, read on the forward strand.
TCGGCCGGCAGTCACATTCAGTTCAGACGGGACACTCGCCAGCGATCCGCTGTTCCAGGCGGAACTGGTCCGCGAGGCAGAAGCCGCCGAAGATGACATCGAGCTCTTCCGGTTCTATCCGGTTTTGTCACTGGGCGTCGCGTTCGGTTTTTGACGAGGGCGTCGCACCTGAGCGTCAGCGGGCGCTCGACGCGATAGCCGCCACGCCCTCGACGAGACGGTCTACTTCGGTCGCCGTCGTGTAGCATGCACAGCCGGCGCGCACCAGCCCCTCCGGGGCGAGCCCCAACCGCTCGACCACGGTGAGGGCGTAGAAGTCCCCGTGTGAGGTGAAGAGCCCTTTCGCCGCGAGCCTTCGTGTCACCTCCGACGACGCGACGCCTTCAACTGTGAACGCGGCTGTGGGCGTACGGGGAGCATCCGGTGGAGGGCCATACATCTGCACACCGGGAATCCCCGAGAGCCCACTCCACAGTTGCCGGAAGAGCTCCCGGCCACGCTCGTGAAGCGCGTCGTAGGTTCGTGCCAGCCTTGCGCGACGCGTATTCCCGCTGGCGAGCGACGCGAGCCACTCGACCCCAGATGCTGCGCCCACGATGCCCTCATGGTTGAGCGTACCCGTTTCCGCTCGCTCGGGCGCATCGTTCGACGCCGGCTCGAGGCGTGGAAAATCGAGCCGGTCGAGCAGCTCGCGTCGCCCGAACAGCACCCCGACGTGTGGCCCATAGAACTTGTACGGCGAACAGGCAAAGAAATCGCATTCGAACGCCCGTATATCGGGCAGCGCGTGCGGTGCATAGTGTACGCCGTCCACGAACACGAGCGCCCCGATAGCATGGGCCACGCGTGCGGCATGCCGGACGTCGTTGACCGTTCCAAGGGCATTCGCCGCCGCACCGATTGCCAGCAGCTTGGTGCGAGCATTGACCAGCGATTCCAACTCGTCCCAGTCGAGCTGACCCGTCTCGGGAACCAGTGACGCCCATCGAACGCAGACACCGCGTTCGAGCTCGAGCGCGATCCACGGCGCAATGTTCGCATGGTGGTCCAGCTCCGTGACCACGATTTCGTCACCCTCCTGGAAGTCACTCCCCAGTGCTCGAGACACGTGATACGTGAGGGAGGTCATGTTGGCCCCGAACACGATCTCGCGCGGGCTGGCGTGCAGAAGATCGGCAAATATACGACGTGCGTGTTCCAGCGCTGCATCCGTCTCTGCGCTGGTAGGATAGGCCCAGTGGGTGTTCGCGTTGTGGTGAAACAGATAGTCGGTAACAGCGTCGGCCACGACGCGCGGCACCTGCGTGCCTCCCGGGCCGTCGAAGTATGCAACGGGCTGCCCACCTTCCCTGCGCTCAAGCGCGGGAAAGCACTCTCGAATCGTTTGTGTGGCGGCGACCGGGGACGCTGCGGCGGGCGAGCCGTGCGTATGTTCAGAGACCATCAATACCTCGCGGCGTGCTCGGTGAGGATTGTCAGTAGCTATCCCGCAAGGTACGCGCCCCCACGAACCGAGACAGGTCCACATTGTCGCGCTCCAGCTGAACCTGTACCTGCTTCACCTCACCGGGCAGCATGTCGAAAAAGTTGTCAGAGAAGTGCGCCCGCAGGCCATCGGCAGTGAGGTACACGTTCTTGAGAAGGGACTTGGCTTCGAGCACGACTCGATGACCCGAGTTGTCGCGCAGGACGCGAAGGTCGAACTCAGCCGGCGGGAGCGCGAGATCCTTCGGCTTCACGAAATACATCAGCGACTGAGCCAACACTTCTCGCTCGCGACTGAACGTGGCGCGCAACACGACCTCCGTGGGGTCGGCATCGGCCAGCACCCAGCTGACCGGTGTGGCCAGCACTCGCGTGCTCCTGTTCGCTTCAATGCCCACGGGTAACGAAAGCGACCACCGCTCTGCTCCCTGGAAATCCAGGACCGTCAGACTCAAGTCACCCGCGATCGCCGTCAGTCGATCGGAGACGATATGGACCTCCAGCGTGTCATCCCGAACGACCGGTGACACGACAACATCAGCGAAGGCGCGTGCGGTGTAGTAGTGCAGCGCCTTCCATGTTCCGAAGTAGTCGAGGCTCGACCAGGACGCTACGGGCCAAGTGTCGTTCAACTGCCAGTACAACGTGCCCATGGTCCGCGGCATGGCTCGCCGATGGCTCTCCAGCGCCATCGCAATGCCTTCCGCCTGCAGAAGCTGGCTCACATACAGGAACGAAACGAAGTCACGCGGTGGCCGATACCAGTCTGAGAGATATGGGTCGATCCGCTCCAGGGCGCCGCCAGCCTTCTGGTGCGCCTGCATGACCCGCGATGTGAGGGCGCGGTCACGTGGCGCCGTGAATGCGTGCACGGTCTCGAGGCTTGGGTAGCCTTGGAACCCGAACTCGCTCATGAATCGCGGGACTCGTTCCTGGAACATCTCGAACGGCTCACCACCATGCCAGATTCCCCAGTAGTGCGCGTCCCCTTCCGTCATGCTCTCTGCGCGACCCCACCCATGGCTTGGCGAGGACGGCCAGTAGAAGCGACCCGGATCCACCGCGGTCACAATCGCAGGAAGAACATCGTGAAAGACCCGCTCGTATGACCCCCGGATACTCGTGGCTTGTGCATCCGAATATGGGACCTGCCACCCCCAGTTCCGCCACCCTTCATCGATCTCATTGTTACCACACCACAGTGCGATGCTGGGATGATGCCGCAGCCGCTTGATGTTGTCCGCCGCTTCAGCCCTCACCGAAGCCACGAATGCACTATCTCCAGGATACATCGCGTTGGCGAACATGAAGTCCTGCCAGATCAGCACCCCGTTTTCATCAGCCAGGTCGTAGAACAAGTCGTGCTCGTAGATCCCCCCACCCCAAACCCGCAGCATGTTCATGTTGGCAGCCGTCACATCATCGAAGAGTTTGCGATAGCGTGCGGCCGGCACACGTGATGGGAAGTGGTCCAGGGGAACGTAGTTGGCACCCTTCATGAACACCGGGACACCATTGACCCGCACATAAAACGACCTGCCAATGGTGTCGGGATCCGTGACGATCGAGAGATCCCGCAAGCCGATGCGGCGAGTGGCTCGATCGGAGGTCCGGTCTGTCTGGACCTCCACAACGACCTGGTACAGTGGTTGCTTGCCCAGTCCATGGGGCCACCACCGCTGCGGTGCATCGATGATCGCCTCTAGCGGAATCACGTTCAACCCAGGCTCGAGCACGATGTCAGCCTCGACCGGTGCGAACCAGCGGTTGCCTCCTCGCACGACGATGGAGCCAGTTTGCGCTGAATCCGTCAGTAGTTCCGCGACAACCGACAAGACCGCTCTCTCATCGTTCAGTTCTTGCTGCACGACACGCATGTCGCTGATTGCGACACCGCTCCACGAGCGGAGCAGGATGGGACGCCAAATCCCGCTCGTCACGAAGCGCGGACCCCAATCCCAGCCGTAGTGGTAGGCGGCCTTGCGAGTAAAGGCCCGAGTGGGCGTGGCCGACCGATCGTTCCCCTGGGGCAGCTCGTAGCCCAATGCACGCATTTTGGGCAGCGCGACATCGATGGGCGACTGAAAGAATACGCTGAGTCGGTTCGGCCCGGGGCGGAGCAGTGACGCCACGTCGGCCTCGAAGCGGCGAAACATGTTGTCGGACTCGAGGATCACGACATCATTCAGTTCGACCCTGGCGTAGGTATCCAGTCCCTCGAAGATGAGGTCGTGATGTGTGTGTTGGAGCTGCCGTTCCGACACATCGAAGGTCATGCGGTATTCCCAGTTCTTGCGCTCAATCCACTGTTGACGGAACTCATTGTCTCGGTAGTAGGGATCCCCAATCACTCCGGCCGCGAAGAGATCAAGGTGGATCGATCCCGGCACCGACGCCGCGTGCCACTCGCTTCCACCCGCTTCGCGGAACTGCCACCCGTCATGCAGTTGTTGGAGCTCGGGTGTCGATGTCGGGCTGCATGCGAGCAACACGATTGTCGCCACACTGAGCGTTGCACACCCTGGTCGCATCAGTCCCACGTTCGCCAGATCGGATGGGCTTCGGTGTTGAACACGGCGTTGTTGACGTTTGCCACGTTCGAGTCGGCAAACAGCAAGAAGGCATATTTTAGGGTCTCCGCGAGGAAGAAGCTCTCCATCGCATCAGCGCGTGCCTTCGTGACGACGCTCTCCAGCGCAGTAAAGCCGACCTCGTGTTGCGTGTGAGCCACTATGCTCTCGAACATCACCTTCCCCATTCGTAGGTATTGGGGATCGCCGGTCAGCCGATGGAGGTAGTAGGCCGACTCGAGCGCCTCGGGACGAAGGAAGTAGGGCGGGTAAACGACCTCTCTCGTCATATAGTCCAGCTGCTCAGGCTCGATATCGAAGGCCGTCCACATATCGAACACTGACATCATCAGTCGCTCTGCCCGCGACGTATCTCCCGCCAGCACCAAGACCGCAGGAAGAAATGCGTCGAGTGCTCCGAACCGGGTCAACGTGCGTCGCCCGGACCACATGTCGGCATGCCCATACCAGAGCTGTCCATCATACTCGTCAGCGAGATGTCGATGGACGGCTGGGACACTCGTGCGCCACATCTCCCCGAAGTCCTCATCTTCGAACAGCAGCCATGATTTGAGGAGGTACTCGTAGTATGAGTCGATCATCCCGCTCACGTGCGAATCGGTGTTCTGCCACTCACTCGACGTAACGTCGATCGTCGTGCCCACGAGCCCAATCGCCGAGCGTTGCTCGAACAGGACGCTGATAGCACGTTTTGCCGTATCGTAGTAGATCGGGTTCCCGGTTAGCTTGCTCAGCGCGCCGAATTCGAGCATCAACGTCCCAATCTCCGCGGGATTGTTCACCTGCCATTCCGTTTCGCCTGACCGGAGGTTGACCCGCACGTAGGGCATCCCCGTTGGTGAGTCAAATGCCGGCAACAAGCGGTCCCCCAAGTCCGTAGCCAGCTCGAGAAACCGACGATCGCCGTCCAGTTGGTAAGCGGTGATCAACCCTCCAAGCACGCGGATCGTGATCTCGAACACTTGGACGGAGAAGTCGTGGTCAAACGTCAGGCTGTCCATCACGAGTTGCTTCGCTTCCCGTGCCTGCTCGTCGAGCCCCATGAGCACCATGGTGTCGAAAGCATCGAGCGGCGTCATCATGAGCGATGCGTCGTGCCAATCGCGATAGCTCCGCGTGAGTGGGCGTAGCTGGTCATGTCGCCACGCAAACGTCTTATAGCCCTCCCACGCATGCTCAAAGGCCTGAACCACCCGCCGCGCGAGCGTGTGTCGATCGACCGACAGTCCCGAGGGCGGACGGAGAGGTGGGTCAACCGCCCGGCTCGTTGCCGGTTCAGCGACCATGTCCATGGTCAACGAGCCACCGGCAACCACATCGGAGTGCATGACATACCCGAGTAGGTAGTCCTCGCCATTCAGTTCGACTGATCGCACGTATTGTCGTTGCTTCGATGTTCCCCGCGCACGAATAGTGAAGTCAGTGCCATTGTCGAGCTCAATCGTCACCTCCTCGAAGATCGGGCTCCCGAACACGTACACACCGCCGACCGGGTTCACAGGGTAGAAACCCATTGCACTGAACACGTACCACGCTGACATCTGCCCACAATCTTCGTTCCCGGCTAGGCCTGTGGGTGTGTCGTCGTACAGCTCACTGAGGATCCTTCGGACAATTTCTTGCGTCTTCCACGGCGCACCCGCAAACGAGTACAGATAGGCAATGTGATGGCTCGGCTCGTTACCGTGAGCATATTGCCCGATCAGTCCCGAAATGTCCGGTGATATCGCATCACCGGTGAGCATCGTGTCGGACGCGAACAGCGAATCAAGCTTCGCGATGAACGCCCCGTCACCGCCCATCAACTGGATCAGATCGGCGACGTCATGCGGTACGAACCAGGAGTGCTGCCATGCGTTCCCTTCGGTGTAGTCGGTGTTGACACGATGTGATGACCGCAGCGGATCAAATGGCTGGACCCAGTCGCCACCCGCCGTCTTACCGCGCATGAAGCCCGTTGCCGCATCGAACACGTGCCTGTACGACTGCGCGCGATCGGCGAAGGCGCGGTACGCGGCGCCGCGTCCCAAGGCACTCGCCATTTCGGCAATTGCCCAATCGTCGAAGGCATATTCCAGCGTCTTGGTCACCGACTCCGGCTCCAGCTCTGAGGGGACATACCCGAACTGCCGATAGTACTCGAGTCCTCGATGACTGCGGCTGGCACTGCGAACCATCGCCTCGAACGCTTCGGTCACATCGTAGTCTCGGATCCCCTTGAGGTACGCATCGGCAATCACCGGAATGGCGTGGTAGCCGGTCATCGTGTTGGTCTCATTTCCGACCAATGACCATACCGGTAGCAACCCGTACTCGCGCGAGAAGGCAAGCATGGACTTCACCATGTCGTTCACGCGACCAGGCTCAAGAACCGTGTACAACGGGTGTGCTGCGCGGAACGTGTCCCACAGCGAAAAGATCGAGTAGTGCTCGAAGCCTTCAGCCACGTGCACGTTGCCGTCGCCGCCGCGATAGCGACCGTCCACGTCCCCAAAGAGGATGGGGGCAAGCTTGGTTCGATAGAGCGCCGTGTAGAACGTCCGTCTCTGTGACTCGCTTCCGCCTTTGACGCGTACGCGTCCGAGCGAGGCCTCCCACGCGACGCGCGCTCCCTCGCGCACGCTGTCGAAGTCCCAGCCGGGGACCTCCATCTCTAGGTTCCGCCGAGCCCCTTCCAAGTCGACGTAAGAGATTCCAACCTTGAGTACGACTGTTTCTCCATCAGCCGTGGAAAACGTGAAGAACCCCTTGGCCCCGTTGCTCGCGACGCGGCGCGTACCGCCCACCTCGATGCTGTCGTCAGCGAGCAAGAAGCGCGTGAACGGCTTGGAGAGCTTTGCGACAAAGTAGACGCGCTGGTCGGCAGCCCAACCACGCGAGAAGCGATGCCCCACGATCGCCGAGTCACCTTCGACTTCAACAAATGTTTCCGTGGGCGCGTCCCAGTTCACGGCGTACCCGAGGTCGAGCACGACCCCAGACTCTGCGCTTGCGGGGTACGTGTATCGATGGACACCCACGCGGGCCGTTGCGGTCAACTCGACCAATACCCGCGGGTCGTCGAGATAGACCGAGTAGTACCCCGGCGATGCTGTTTCCCGCTCGTGACTGAATACCGACCGAAAGTCACGATCGTCGCGATCGTCATAGTGTCTTGCAAGCTCGACTGGAGCCGTCACAGGCATGAACAGCACATCGCCAAGATCGCCAATGCCGGTCCCGCTCAAGTGTGTATGACTGAACCCGACGATTACGCTGTCCGAATAGTGGTATCCGGACACCCAATCCCATCCTGAGCGGCCGTTGTCCGGACTCAACTGCACCATGCCGAACGGCACGGTTGCACCGGGATAGGTATGACCGTGCGCTCCGGTCCCAACGAAGGGATCGACATAGTCAGTTACTGAGGCGGGGGAGCACGCCTGCAGCGCAATCAGCAGCGCACCGACTGCACCATGGCCACGCGGAGCACGCAGTGGGACCACGTCAGGCTCCCAAGAGACTGGGCCGCTCGTGTGAGAGCTTCAGTATCAGCTCACCGAACAGCGTGTTCGCCCAAGCAAACCACTTCCTCGTGAAGTGCGTAGGATCGTCCTTATGAAAGGATTCGTGCATGAAGCCAGTACCACCATGGGTGCCCTTGAGCATCTCAAGACAGTAGGCGATCTCCCTATCGTCATTGCTCGTGAGTGCCCGCATCGTGATACCTAACGGCCAGATCATGTCGAGGCCAACGTGGGGACCACCAATCCCTTCACCAGCAGCCCCCCTGAAAAAGTAGGGGTTCGAGGTACTCAGCACGAACGCGCGGGTTGCCCGATACACTGGATCGTTTGCGGAGCAGCAGCCCAAGTACGGGAGCGACAGCAAGCTCGGGACGTTGGCGTCGTCCATGAACAGTCGGTTGCCGAATCCATCGACTTCGTACGCGTAGAGGGTGCCGAATTCCCGATGTTTGGCAAGCGCATGAACCGCGAGCGCGTCTTCCACTTCGGACGCCAAGGCTTGGCACTCCAGTTCGAAATCGGCGTCTCCCGCAACCGTCGCATGCAATTCCGCGAGCTGCCGCAGGGCCACCACCGC
>JAOTWK010000535.1 GCA_029862935.1 Gemmatimonadota bacterium
GCGGTCGCGATCTGGCAGAGTCGCGCTGATCGTGCTGGACGGCGTCGGCATTGGTGCGGCTCCCGACGCGGATCGCTACGGCGACGCGGGCAGCGACACGCTGGGCAACATCGCAAAGGCTGTCGGCGGATTTCATCTACCCAATTTCGAGCGTCTCGGGCTCGGATGCTGCCGCCCGCTGCGGGGCCTCGGATGTGATCGACCGACTGCGGCACACGGAGTCGCCATTCCCAGGTCGCCCGGCAAGGATTCGACGACGGGACACTGGGAAATCTGTGGGTTGCAGTTGCCTCGGCCCTTCCCGACCTATGCTGAAGGGTTTCCCTCGGAGGTCATCGAAGCGTTCCAAGCGGCCACCGGACGCGGCGTCCTGGGGAATCGACCGGCGTCGGGTACGGCGATCATCGACGAGCTCGGTGCTGCGCACTTGGAGCACGGGCATTGGATTGTCTATACGTCGGCGGATAGCGTGTTTCAGGTGGCCGCGCACGAAGACCGCGTCCCGCTGGATGAGCTGTACAAGGCCTGTGAGTTGGCCCGGAGTGGGGTGCTGCAGGGGCGCCACGCGGTGTCTCGAGTGATCGCTCGGCCGTTCCGGGGAGAGCCTGGAGGTTTTCAGCGGACGGCAAATCGGCGAGACTTCTCGCTACCCCCTTCGGGGGAGACGCTGCTGGACGTGCTGGCTCGTCACGGGATCGAACGGGTTGGCGTGGGAAAGGTCGATGATCTGTTCGCGCACCGGGCCATCACGAGCATCCACACGCCGACCAACACAGAGGCGCTGAGATGCATCCACGAGGCGCTGCGGCGCATGACGCATGGGCTGGTGTTCGCCAACGTGATCGAGTTTGATCAGAGTTGGGGGCACAGGAACGACGTTGCGGGGTTCTATCAGGGGCTGCGAGAGTTCGATGACGCGTTGCCAGAACTGGCTGCGCAGCTCGAGGGAGACGATCTCATGATCCTGACCGCCGACCACGGCAACGATCCGACGACACCGTCCACCGATCATTCGCGCGAGGCGGTGCCGATTCTCGTGGTCGGACCCACCGTGCAGCCGACATCCATTGGCGAACGGACGACCTTCGCCGACATCGGAGCCACGGTCGCTGACTATTTTGGCATCGTGCTCGAGACTGGGACGTCGTTTCTTCCACAGGTGTGCGGTGGCCGCTGACTCGCTGATTGCCGCGGCGCGGGCCGCGCAAGCCAATGCCCACGCGCCGTACAGCCGGTATCAGGTTGGCGCGGCGCTCGAGGCGCCCGATGGGCGCGTCTTTGCCGGGGCGAATGTCGAGAGCGCCTCGTTTGGCGTGACGATCTGCGCCGAGCGCATTGCGTTGGGTGCGGCCGTGACGCAGGGTGTTCGCGAGTTCCGTCGGATAGTGGTCGTCACGCACTCTGAACCGCCCGCGGCTCCGTGCGGTGCCTGCCGACAGGCCTTGGCTGAATTTGGCCTCGATCTCGAAGTCGAATCGGTGGGACCCCGCAGCGCGAGACGCTGGCTGCTTCGGGAACTCTTGCCCGATGCGTTTCTCGGAGCGGATCTGCACGGAGAAGACGAGTGATGAGCGCACGGACCTGGTGGATCAATGGGGTAGTGCTCGTCATGCTGGCGCTCTCTGTCACGGCATGCCGCGAACAGGTCACCGGGCCCGGCGTGTGTCCAGATTTCTGTCCACCGGTTCGGTTGCAGCTCATTGATACTACGCTCACCGGTGCGGTCGAACGGGAGGAATGGAGTCGCGGGTACCTCAGCGCCTACACGGCAGGCACAATGCAGGTAGTCGCCGATCCAGCGGGGCGGAACAGCGTGGCGGTGATGCGGTTTCTCGCATTCGCCGATTCGATTCAGTCCGGCATTGGGCTGCTCGCCATCCAGTCCGTCGATTCGCTCCGATTCAACCTGACCCTGCTCGGAGCAACCGACGGTGTTGCCGATCTCGAATTGGTGCTCCATCGCTTGCCGGTAAATGTCGACTCGCTCACGACCTATGACGACATCGTCGCTTTCATCGACGACAGTACCGAGATCGCTGCGATCCCGATCGTCGTGAGCGATACCACCGACACGCTGTCAGCGGCGGTCCCGCCGACCGCCTTCCCGGACTTCGTGGCGGACAGCCTGACCGTTGCCATCGGTGTTGCGCTCCGGACCGCGTCCGGCGGATTCGCCAACCTGGCGTCGGAGCAGGGAGCGTCGAGCTTGCAGGCTCCGAGTGTTCGTCGCTACGTGACCGCCGACTCGGCCGGCACGGACGTCGAGCTGTCGGATCTGCGGCGGACGCGCATCGATACGTTCTTATACCCCGATCAACCGGACCCGGGGCCCGACATCGTGGTCGTGGGTGGGATTCCATCTGCCCGAGCCTTCGCGCGGGTGCGCGTGCCGGGCCGGATTCTCGACTCTGCGAGCGTGTCTCGGGCGACTCTGCTCTTGTTGCCGGAGCGTGGAGCACTGGGAGGCCCGGGTGACACGCTGCTGCTCCAGTCGTTCGGACTCACGGCCGATGTCGGACCCAAGTCGCCGTTCTTCGCGTTGCCGTTGGACACGATCGACCGAGGCCTGGCAAGGGTGCCAGTGGGAAGCACAGATACCATTCGGATCGACGTGACGCGGATTCTGCAGACCTGGCAGAACGACTCGTCACTCCCCCGCGCGATGCTGTTGCGCGTGTCCCCGGAGGCAGGAACGACGGGTGAGCTATGGCTCCGCACGAGTCGCTCGCTGACTGGCGCCCCAGCCCTGCGTATCACTTATGCACCGAGGTTCGTGGCGGAGCCATGAAACCGATCACTGCGACGCTGGTTGCCCTGGTGAGCGTCTCTCTGTACGCAGAGACCGCCGCCG
>JAOTWK010000536.1 GCA_029862935.1 Gemmatimonadota bacterium
CGCAACCGCGTCGCTCGGTCGCGCGTATTCCTCATTCCAGTAAGAGCTTCCATAACGGGTAATGACGTCAATGTCGAAGTCACGAGGGTCCCGCCGGGTGTGGATCGCAGCGTGGATCGCGGCAACGATGAACAGGCCGTAATGGTTGGTATGGATCTCGTCGAGGAACAAATCCCCCAACTCGTCAAATCCTTGGATCTGCCCGGCCTCCACGGCATCAACCACGCGGGCTAGAACACGACCTGCAGGGATGAGCTGAACGTTGTGGCCATTGGGGCCTGGCGGGTTCTCCTGGTTCACACGGTCGACGATGCGCTCCCACATCGAGGCGTCGGCATCGATGCGCTCGCGCCACAGAAGGTGGCGCGTGGGGCTGACGGTGTCCTCATTATAGGGATCATGCCCGGGCAACCCGCTAGTGATGTGGGGCCAAGTTTCGTAGTAGAAAAGACGCACGTCGGGCCTGGCTTGGCGCGCCGCAGCGACGATCCTTCCTAAGTAGTCGGCTGTCTCGTCCTCGGCCGCGGTGCCGCCGCGCGGGACGCTGTCGGTGACTATCATGTGACTGTAGTCGCCTGACGCCACCGCCTCATGAATCTGGTGCGTGAAGCCTCCGCTCTGCACTGGGCCGGCACCATCCGGCCCGGTCTCGTCCCAGTGCCAACGAAGCGGGGCCCCTGGAACGTTCTGCTGACGGAAACTGAATGACGTAGAACGCATCTGATTACTGATGTGGGTCACGATATCTGGAATGTCCGCGAGTAGGCTATGGCCAACGTAGTAGGCCGAGATCGTTTCCAAGCTCTGGTAGTTTCCGCGAACGAAGAAGTCGTCCGGGCTGCCGTTGCCGCCCGCGCCCCCTTGGACCGGGTCACCTCCCACACCCCCGTGCCCAGGTTCACCGCCCGAGCCTCCGCGCATGTCTCCGGGCCCAGAGTCACCTAGTGGGGCGGATTCCACCTTACCTTTGCAAGACATGACCACCGAGGCGGTCAAGACCAGGACCAATTTGAATGCCGTCAATCTCATCAGCTCGGGCTTCCCCCAACTATGAGATTATGACATCGATTTGGCGCATGGCACGTCTTGAGCAAACCGCTCAATTACGACGCTCCACCGGTGCTCTTCGTCGGACGGTCGGTGCCAGGGGCACGAGATCTTCCCTACGATGCGTGCTAGACAGCACTCCGATCGCCGTGACTCACCAAGGCTTCCTAAGCTCGTCGGTCGCTGTATTCCTCGCGCTATGCGCGGCGTGTCAGCCGAGCCCTCCGGTCAGCGACGCCGGGGCACAGCCGGATGCGACCATGGACGCGATGGCCGAGTGTCCCGACGGAAGCTGTCCCTCCGATGGTGGGTGCGTTTCCTGTCCAACTCCGGGCTATGCGAGCTGGCCGATGCCAAACGAGGCCGATTCAGCAGTCCGCCCGTCGTCCTATCGAGTCGAAGGCGCGGTCGTCGTGGACCAGGTGACAGGGCTGACCTGGCAAAGAGAGCTCGATCCGAAAACACGCGCCACCGCCGACGCGATCGTGTACTGCGAAGACCTCGTCCTCGAGGGGCGCGATGATTGGCGGCTTCCACGACGGCTCGAGCTCGTATCGCTCATGCAGCCGACAAGCTCTCCCACCATCGACAGCGACGCCTTTCCCGGAACCCCTGCAGACTATTTTCGCTCCTCTACCTATGCTGCGAACGCCGATGACCGTTCGTGGTCGGTCTACTTCGGAGCCGCGCTAGTCATCGTGGGAAGTGCCACCACCACCTCCACCTATGCACGCTGCGTCGGGGGCGACGTCATGGTGTTGGACCCTCACTTCGAGCTCATGGAGACGGTGGCCGTAGACCGTGGCACCGAGCTCGTATGGCGACGAGACGTGCAGACCGCTGCATCCCTGCCGGAAGCGGAAGACATCTGCAGCACGATCGACGCGTCTTCTTTCCGTGTGCCCACCGTAAAGGAGCTCCTGACGATCGTGGACGACACGAAGGCCGACCCTGCCATCGATGAAGAGATATTCTCCATCTCCTCTCCGCTCACGTTCTGGACCTCGACTCAAGCCGATACCACCGTCCGGCTCGTCGACTTTAGCCTGGGCACGACCGTGGAGATTCCGCTGGCGGGAAGCCATGCCGTCCGGTGCGTTCGGTGATAGGCCTAAGCCGTTTCACCGATCGTCTCACCGTCACCCATGAAGAGCGGCTCTCCTCGACGAAGACGACCCACCAGCACGCTGAGCGGCCGAACCCAAAACGCTGTGGCGAGCATGAAGACGACGACGGCATGAAGTACAGCGCTGGTGATACCGAGCTCGGTCAACCAAATGACAGCCGACCAGCTGACCAGCGCCGCAATCCCAACGCGGATGCTGAGTTTGAGGTCTACGAGACGCTCGTCGAAGCCCAGCGAGACCGACGCATAAGCGGAGACGGAGTACCGAACCAGCTCGGACAGCGCGAACCCGGCAATCGCACCACTGATGCCCCCGAGCAAGTACCCCACGGGAACCAATGCGACCATCGCCAGAACCTTCGAAAAAGCCATCACGGCCGTCAAATCGCTGCGGCCGACGGCAAGCACGATCGCTGAGCGGGTTCCACCGAGCACGATGCCGACCCAGAGGCCGGCCGAGAGAACCTGGAGTATCCACCCCGCTTCCCAATAGCGCGGGTCATAGAGGAGCCGGACGATCGTCGGGCCACCTCCTATGAGACCGGAAGCAGCCCAGCCGCCCAAGATGACCACGGGCCAACGCCCCGAACTAAACACCTCGGACAGGTTCTTTGATGAATAGTGTACGCGAGAATAGAGGGGAAAGAGAACGCTGAACGAAATGTTCGACAAGG